>JAVZNR010000004.1 GCA_038882715.1 Candidatus Bathyarchaeia archaeon | reverse complement strand
ATAATAGCGAGACATGATCCGAATCTCTTTCGCGAAATCGTTAAATTCAGCATTAGGAGCTTTGAAAAAGATAAAGCATCATACTATATTAGCGCGGAGACCATCCCACCTAAGGGTTTGATTGCGGAATTCAAGGATTTCATATCGAAGTATAAGGTTATGGGCATGGCTGTAGCCTTTATCATGGGCATCTATTTAGGCGCATTAGTTCAATCGCTTGTAAACGATTTATTAATGCCAGTAATCGAACTCGCAACACCAGGAATACCTTGGGAGCAAATCACTCTCGGACCATTCCGTATAGGTAGTTTTCTAGGAGCGCTCATAACATTCCTAATAGTTGCATTTGTGATCTTTCTAATAGTTAAGATGACTAAAAAATGGGGAATAGAGTGACCTATATAAAGAAAATCTCTTTCTTTTTTTGTTTTACATGTTTAAAAGGCTATGTTTTGACGGTGACTATTTCTCAAAGCGCTGAAATGTAAGTTAAGCTCGTTTAGAAGTTCTTCTGGCTTAAGAATTTCTATTGCTGTAATAAACAGTCAATAAAGATTGGGCTAGTGTATCCAATGGTGGAGCACGCGTTTGGATCCGAGCCGTTCTTTACACTATTTTGGATATGAATAGAGCTATTATGAGCAAGACACGCGAAACATACCCCGCTAACAGTAGAGAACGAAGAAATGTGAAACGCAAGCAATACGCAGAATCATTTTAGAAGCCCGGTGTAAATCTAGCGAGGTAGTTGTGGGTGTACTATGTGAGTAAAATATAAATCCCACTTTACCTAAATTTTCCTAATTGGTGGGAAAGATGAGCATATTGGAAATTGATGATAAGGGTAGGCTAACTATACCTAAGGAGATTAGAGAATCTTTGAATTTTGGGAAGAAGGTTTTGGTTATAAATGCTGGCGATCATCTTAAGATAATTCCGTTACCCCCCGATCCCTTTAAAACCCTTCATGGCGCATTTAACGTCAACAAGCCATTTAGGGAGCTCAGAAGGCAGGCGGAGTTGTTGGCTGAGGGTGAGGCAGGTAAATAAAGGGTTGATGATGTAATGCCGCTCTTGGAAAATGACGTCATCTTCGCCTATCTAAATGAACATGATCCTAATCACCCTATTGCGGAGAGAATATTTAGGAAACTTCAGTATGGGGGGATAAGTGTTCACATCTCAAGCGTTAGCCTGATTGAAATGGAGCTAATTTATAGGAGCGAGGGGATGGAAGAAAGGCTTCTGAGGGATTTAGCAGCCCTAGCAGCTCTACCACACGTAGAGTATGTGCCATTAACCCCCGATACAGCCGTTGCAAGCGCATATTTAAGGCAGACATTAAACCTCTCGTTCTTTGATTCCCACTACGCTGCGACAGCGCTAAGCCTAGATAGAAAAATAATCTCATTCGATAAAGCATACGATAAAGTGCCGGGTTTAACTCGCATCAGACCCGACACCCTTTAAAACAGATGATTATGAGGAACACCAGAATATGATGGAGACCACTCCAATTTCAGCCATAGTTCCTCACGATCATATGCTGCAGGGAATTACTGCTCAGGAAAATCTCTCCATAAACACCGTCCTCTATTTTCCAAAATCTCCATTAGATGACATAATAGCCCTAGCAATGGGGATAACGATAACTCCACTGGGATGCGAAATTTTCCTTTGACCTATCCATGATAACTTAAAAAAGGAAAGGGCGGGCGCCCCAACCGTGGCTCAGCGATTTTTTGGTTGCAGAAGTTTTAAATATTTGTGTCCGTTATGAGCGAAAAATAATGGTGAATTTGATGAAGATTAAACAAGCACTATTATTTGTTTTATTGCTAGTCTTTTCTTTAATTATTGTAATGTTTAATGTAAAGGCCGAAGGCTTTCTATCAGATCCTACGATCGTTGAGGCTGGAGTTTGGCTTGTGAATGTGGAGAAGGTGGATTTGTCCGCGAGCAGTTATCGTCTAGATTTTTACATATGGTTCAGATTTAATCCCTCTAAGATAAGCCTAGAAGAAGTAAAGGAGTTTGAGTTTGTAAATGGTTTTCCATTGAGATATGAGGTTAAAATGGATGCGGACAATGGGTACCTAGAGTACCGTGTCAGAGGGGACTTCATAAAAACCTTTGACTTCTCAAGATACCCCCTTTGAGACCCATACGCTTACAGTGGAGCTAGAGCACAAAAGACTAAATGCTTCTTATCTAATTTTTAAAGCGGATCAAACCTCAAGCATTGATAAAGAGGTTAATGTTGCTGGTTGGGAAATAGAGGGGTTCGAAGCTGCCGTAACTGAGCACTCCTATGGCGGCGAGGTTTACTCAAGATTTGTTTTCAGCATAAAGCTAAGAAGGCCTATGCTGTCCTCCTTTGTTAAAAGCGTTCTGCCAGTAATAGTTATAACAACAATATCGCTTTTGACCTTCTTCATTTCACCCCAAAACTTCGGCCAGAGAATAGGCTTAGGTGTGACGACATTAATGTCTGCGACCACTTTCCATCTGGCATTGCTCAGCGGCATTCCTCCCATAGGTTATTTAACATTCGCCGACAGAATGATGCTCTCAATATATGCAATATTCCTTTACAATCTTTCAGTCTCCGTTTACATCATGAGACTCGTAGACGCAAAGAAAAATGAAGAAGCGCAAAAATTCAACAAGAAAGCATTAAAATTATTAGCAGTTCTCATAATAGCCCTAGCGACAATTCAACTAATTATCTTATAGCTAATTTCCTCTAACATAATGTGAAGTGGGGCCAGTTCATTAAATGGTGGGGCCGGTGGGATTTGAACCCACTAAAATCATTGTTTTCCATAGAGCTTTAAGTTTAGGGGGGTAGGGGGTTAAGGTTTGTGAACATGCAGAAATATAGCAAACAAATAGAGAAGAGAGGGGGTTAAATTAAACCTAGTTTTTCCATTTCATCTATTAATCTTCTGGTTTCTGAGAGAATTTTATGGTATTCATGGTTTGGTGGTATTATTCTTTCTAAGAACTTTATGATTTTCTTCCTACTCTCTTTATCTAATGCTACAAGCTGAGTTAAAGCTGAAAAAATACCTATATCCATTTTTTGCTCTGAAGAGAAATAGGATGTTGATGCTAAACGTAGAATTTTTTGAGCGAGTTCATCACCTAACTCCTCATACATGATTGCTAAAGTTTGTTTTGCTTGTTCATCTTTAATGTAGTTAAATATTGCTTGTTTAAATTCTAAGGGAGAAAGCTCAAAATCAGTTAAAACATACATTAAACCTTCTTTACTTAATCTCCAAAACTTTATGAGAACTCTTTTTTCACTTAACCCCTCAGTAGCAGTTATAAACCCTTGTTCATGTAATTTTTGAAGAGCATTCCATACACTTGGGTAATTTCTAGGAGGAATGTTAAGGGTTTCTTGAATTTTGTAGGCGTTCATATCTGGTTGTAGAGCAAGCAACTTTAAGATTTGCTTCTGTATTTCTCCAAACTTTTCAGGCATACTATCACTCTCACAATATATAAAGTGATAGGAAATATTTAAATATTCCCTCTGATTCTATTATTATCAGATAATATAATGTTGAGGTGAAAATATGCCTCTAATTAAAAAAATAATCAAAACGGGAACAAGCTATGCGGTGGTAATACCTTGGGAGTGGATAGAGTGGTTTAAAAGAAAGTATGGAGTAGAACCCAAAGAAGTTGTGGTAGTAGAAGTAAACCAAGAGCTAAGAATCATTCCAATTTTACCAGAAGATGCTAAGAAAGAGGGAGAGCTATCAGTTAAGGTTTAGAGAGGTGAGAAAAAAGATGGCGTGCAACCCCAATAATGAATTAAACAGTAATGTAGATTTAAAGTTTTCTGAGGATAGAGAGGAAACCATACTTAAGATTTTGGTTGATGTGGGCAATGCTCTCGAAAGTATAGGCAAACAGATTAAGGAGTCAGTTTCTTTGATGATTGAGGAGAGGGTTAGGGAGAAAGAGAACACTTCTACTTTTGAGTTTCATGAACCCCTAAAGAAAGATGGGGGGTTTGAGAGGTTCTTAATGAGGGTTCTGAATGCTGAGAAAGATAAGCATCCTAATGAGTTCATTTACACCATAGAAAGAAACCAAAATAATGAGATTACTAAGGTTAAAGCTCCTAAAGAGCACCTAAAGGATGTTTCTAATGTTGTCAATTGGATAAACAGGAAGATTTTGGAGAATAAAAGCAGAAAAGGAGGAGAAAAACAGAATGGAAAGTCAAATAGTTGAGTTAGAGGTAGCTGATTTACTCATAAATGCCATAGAACATGACTTGAAAAGCAGAAAGAAAAGCAGAATTTACAAATATGCTTCTCTTATTACTTGTGAAAACTGCTTTCACAACCATGTTTTAGACTATATGACTTTGGTTCTAGTGCATGAGGGGAAATGCCAGTTTTGTGGTGAGAGATTTCATTTTGGTTTTAAAGTGCTGATTGCTGAAGCAAACAAAAGGGGGGTTAGTAATGGTTGATGAGTTTTGGAGAAAAGCAGTTAAGATATGGACGAGTGAGAACCTAATACAGTATGTTGAAAATGACTTAGATAGGAAAATTAAGCGTGATAGAGCAGTTAAATTAAGCGTTTTCTTTACGGGGTTAAGTGCCTATCTCCCAGAACCTATAAACCTATTCCTAAAAGGTGAAAGTGGCATAGGCAAAACCTATAATGCTGTTAAAACATTAGAGTATTTCCCTAAAGATGATGTATGGCATCTTATAGGTTTAACTCCTAAAGCTCTAGCTCATGGATATGGTGTTTTGGTGAATAAGGATGGTGAACCCATAAACCTTAATGATATGCCTAAACGCCCTAGAAAAAGAGATTATAAGACTAAAGAGGAATATGAGGAGGCATTAGAGGAATATCGTGAATCTCTTAGGGAATGGGTTGAGGAGCTTAAAGACAGTTATCGTTTAATTAATTTTAGAGGTAAAATTCTGCTTTTCCTAGAAGCTCCTAGTTTAGAAACTTTTAGAATGCTTTACCCTATACTTTCACATGATGTTAAAAGGAGCTTCTATAAATATACTGATAGAGATGAAAGAACAAAAAAACTAAAACAAGAAACTGCATGTTTAGAAGATTGGTGTTCTGCTATCTTCCTTTCAGTAGATAAGCAGTATTTAGAGGAAATGGCGACAAGGAGTTTTACAGCTACACCAGAAGCATCTAAAGAGAAAATAATGAGTGCTAATGAACTAACAAACCTTAAAGCATCTTACCCATTTATTTATAATCAAGAATTAGAAAGCACAAAAATAATCAAACATTTGATTGAGAACATTAAAAAAGCGTTTCTCGAAAATAACCTTGATGTTATCGTGCCTTTCCCCCAACTTTACACCATATTTCCTAGTGAAATTGTTAGAGATATGAGGGATTTTAATCGATTCATTCAATTTCTAAAAACTGTTACAGCGTTACATTTGTTTCAACGACCTTTTATCCACATAAATGGCACAAAATACCTTGTTTCAAATGTTGATGATATTAAAAATGCCCTTTCGTTATATCTGGAGATTTTTGAAACAACAAGAACGGGGACGGAAGAACGTATTTTAAAGTTTTATCATGATATTGTTGCTAAAGGTGATAATTGGACTATTCAAGAGCTTACTACTAAGTATAATGAGAGGGCAGATAAGAAAGTTAGTAGTGAGACAATAAGAAGATGGTTGCGGCGTCTTTCAGAAATAGGTTATGTGGATGTTAAACCTAGTGCTGAAGATAAAAGGATGAATTGTTATAGTCCATTAGTTAAAGAAGAAAAATCCACAATTTGCCAAAAAATGAAAGATACGATAATTTTAACGTCCAATTTGCTAGAGGGGTTCAAAAAATGGTTAAATGAATTTCCACAAAATGTGGGTGAGCAAAATAATATAAAATTTTCAAAGTATAAGATACTTGATGAGGAAAAAGGAGTATGGGGAGAGACAGAAATATCTTTTGAAGAGTTTGTTAGGGATGTTCTAGGGGAGTATGCTGAAGACTTCTTAAAAAATGTATATATTTTAAATGGGGCATTTTGTGGATATTTGTCTAAAGAAGAAAATGCCGTAAAAAACGAAGTGGAAGATAAAAATATCCGCAATAAAGATTTTTGTCAAATTGTGGATAATTCAGCGGAAAAGAAGCAAGAAATAGGGATTTCTGAAGAAGCGCCTAAAGAGGTTGATGAATGGAATAATGCAGAATGGTTTGAGTGGAAGCGCATTAAACCTAATGAACCTTGTGAGTTATGCGGTTCTTACCCTACTGAATACCTAATCCATGTTAAAGAATGGGGTACAACTCTAAGAAGATGTGAAAGATGCTTTAACGATTTTAGAAAGATGTTTCGAGGGGGTTTTAAGGGTTGAGTATGGTTAAAACCATACCTAAATGGGTTCATAAGGGGAAAACAAGGCATTTTTACACTATTGGGGTTCTATGTTCACAAAAAAGAATTGTTGTAATATTGATAGTTAAAGGGGTTTTCTATAATGGCATTCTTAAAGGTAAGGTTATTGGTTGCATGGATAGAGAGTTCTGTAATGCTCAAAAAGGTTGTTTCATAAATCACTCTATTACCTCTTTAACAAATTTTGAGGATTTTAAAAGGTTAATGTGAGGTTAGATTATGCGGAAAGAGGAGCAGTTTATTAGGTTTCTGAATGAAACAATTAGGGAGCAGAGGGAAAAAATGATTAGAGAAGCATTAGAAACCATTGAGAAATACAAGGATTTACCTCATAAACTTGAGAAGGAACGTAAAAAGAAGAGGAGAAAACCACTTTCAGAAAAAACAAGGGAAAAACTATTTTTGCTTGAATTCAAGGTTTCAATACTCAATCATGCTAAAAGAATTGTTGAAAACCCAGAGTTTGCTAAGACTTTAACCCCAGAGGTTGAGAAGATTGACTTAAAACCTAGTGATGAAGATAATGAGAGGATTGAAGCATGAAAAGGTTTATTGAGTATGCTCTTCTGTTTCTAACCTTTGCTTCTGGGGTTTACTCTTTCAATAAGGGAGCAAAAGATTTAGCGTTTATCCTATTCCTTTTAGTGATTTACTTAGTTTTGAGGAGATTTGAGGAGTAGGTATTAAACCATGTTCACGAGTGCATATTTTGATGTAGAAGAGGGTAGGTAAGTGCTTCAAAATACCTACTTGTGAACATATCCTAGAATTTTATTCTAGAAAAAATGTTCTAGGAGAGAGTTCTAAGGGGTTTCTTTCTTCATTATTATGGGGGATTTTGGTAGAATATTAGAGAGGGTTCCCTTAATTATCATTTAAATTAGGTATTAATTGAAAGAACTTTTAAAAGTTCTATTGAGTGTAACATTTATAAGTATGTTTTGTAAGAGTTTCTTTGAAAAGCGCTTATGGGTAAGGTTTGGAAAAGCTATAGGGACGTAGATGAAGTGATAAGCGCCATTCAAAAAATACTTGAGGTTAAAGGGGAGCTACCTAACCCTTTAGTAAACAGTATAAGGAAAACGCTTGAAACCTCTAAAAAGGGATTGGTTCAATATTTTTACATTCAATTAACTGAGAAGTGTCCAGAGGCATTAAAATACTTCTAAAGTTTAAACATGTCTAAACACAAAGAAGAAGTTTATATCCATGTTATGGATAATTTTCTTCTTTAAAAGCTGTACTTAAAAAGGAAAATAATTTTGTTGTCAATAATCCATTTTTCTTTTCATGTCCTCTATCCACTTTTTGACCGCTATAGTTACAAGTTCGTCTGGGGTTATGCCATAGATCACCTTTGCAATCATCTTTATCTCCCTGTAGAGCTTTGGTGATAACTCGATTTCACCGTACTCTTTACATTCTTCAAGCATTTTTCACTCCTCCTTAATGTTGTATTTACAACAAAGTTACTTATAAAACTTTACATTCTGTTACAAAAAGTTTAAATTAAACATTGTTACAAATGAAACTTGGTGAAAAAATGGTTTACAGAGGCGTAAGAATCTCAGATGAAACCTACATTCGCTTATTGAAGCTGAAAGCAATGCTTACCGCAAAGAACGGTAAGGCAAGAACATTTGATGATATAATCCGAGAATTGCTTGATTTCTATGAGAAACAAGAAGGTAAAGTAAGTTAAATATCCTTAGTCTTTATCATTGTTGTAGCTTTGCTTGTGAACGCTATCGTTACGAATTACCGCAATGTGGGAATTAATCTAAAAGAAGGGCAATAATTCCCCTTTCATAATTAACCCTTAACCAAAAATACATTTCACAAGTGCATATTTTGAAGCAGTTTACCCTAACCCCTTTAACCTCAAAATACCTACTTGTGGCATATTTTTCCGTTTACCTTATGGTTCTATGGTAAATGGAAAAGGCGCATTGTCTGAAAGAGTTATTAACAATTAACGAAATAAGGTAAAAATATGAAATGGGATAAGGGTTTAGATTACGAATATTGCTATAGCGTGCTTTTGAGAAGACTGCAGAGAGCTAGGAATAATAAACAATATTGTTATTATGCAATACTCTTAACACAATTGCGTAACGGTTCAAGGGTTAGCGAAGCAGTTAGAGCTTTCATAGAGTTCGTTAAGACTGGAAAGAGAGAACTGAATGTTAATGTTAGCAAGAAGAAGAGGGTTGAAAAGCGCCTTATGATAATTCCAAACGAGATAGAAAGAGAGAAATGCATGTTTCTAGATGATGATGAAGGGGTTTTAACGAAAAGGGTTAAGGTTTTCTGCAAGCAGAAGCTTGGTTTTAACACTCATAGTTTAAGATACGCATTTATAACTTACCTTCTAAAGCATCAAGTGAACCCTAGCATAGTAGCAAAAATAACTAAGCACTCAAAGCTAGACTTTATACTAACCTACACTCAAGAGAAAGTTGGTGAAGAGATCCTTAAAAATTTAATTTAGGCCTTCTTAAGCAGTATCCCCACTCTGTTTTAGTCACATATTCATAACCTTCTGAAAGATACTTTGATAACTCCTCTTTTGTCTGAGCGTACACAACATCATAGGCGTTTTCCCTTATCCATGATTGGACTATGTGAACATATCTTAAGGTGTTCTGAATATTTGAGTGCCTTGCGAAACGTTGGGTAGCTACAATATCCTTAGTCTTAAAGTAGTACCATGAGATAGCAAAATGCCTAAAGGTGTGGAAGTGGATTTTAAGAAAATCTGGGTTATTAGTTTCCTTAGCTAACCTAATCCTATAATCCCTAATAAACTTATTAATGTATTCACTCTTAGCATAATTAAAGATTCTCTCATCATTCTTAGGTATTTGGGAGAGTAGGGTAACAAGTTCATCACTTATTTGATAAGTGAAACTCTTATGTCCCTTAACTCCTCTAATAACTATGGTTTTATTCTGAAAGTTCACATCACTCCATTTTAGGTTAAAAATCTCTGAAGCAGTTGCACCCGTTTCAACTGCTAAGAGAATAATAGCTCTATTCTTCACACTTCTAACCCTATAAATGAACTGTCTAACCATGTCTGGAGTAGGCACATAAATGTTAGCGTTATCGTAAACTCTAAACTTAGGTTTCTCAACCTTTAAACCTAGAAACTCAGCATATTGCCTTACTGTTTCTAAAGCATAAGCTTTACTCTTGTCAACCCAATTCTTAGATAGAACTTGAAGCATCATTTCTTGAGGAGAACCACTTAAAGACTTAAGAAACCTTAGTTTCCTCTTAACAGTACTCTCCCTATTCCCTCTCTTTAACAACCATAAAGCAAAATTAACAAAACTGTCATAGGTGCAATAATGGTGGGGCCGGTGGGATTTGAACCCACGACCACGCACGCCCCAGGCGCGTATCTTAGACCAAGCTCGACCACGGCCCCAACCCTTTCTCCATGGGCCTCGGCTCCTTCAAGTTTAGCCATCTCTTCAGATTTTACGTTTACTGAAGAGTTTTATATTGTTTGTGTTACTGACGTGCTCCAATCCAGTTTCTATCAGCTTGACTATTTATTTTTGGTTTCTTTAATGCTTTTGCATGGATATGCTTTAAAATTGATAAGATGAGCGTAAACCAGCGTATTACTCTTTTCTGTCAAGGTCTCTATAACTTGACAGAAGTGCACATATGCATTATGCATTATGCAGACAGCCATAGAAGGGCTAAAAGAGGGCTTTAAAGTTTGTGTTGTTAATGATGCAACATCCTCGAGGAATCTAGAGGACAAAGAGATCGCTGTCGAAAGATTAAGGGATAACGGGGTCATAGTGGCTTCAACTGAGATGCTCATCTACGAACTTTTAAAGAAGGCTGGAACGCAGGAATTTAGGGAAACGCTGAAGATGATAAAGCCCTAGTTTGAGAAGTGATTGCAAATATATGTGGCGGTCCACTAAAGATCTGTTCTTGGATCACGATAGAGATTACTTAGTCGCTTAAAATTAAATATGACGTGCGGAATACTTTTTCACATGTATCTTAAGTCTCCCTTCTACTCTAGAGCGTTCTAAGAGAAGGTAACGCTGTAGATGCTACCGTATCCATAGGCTTTTCTTTAAGCGTCGTTCTGCCACATCTATCTGGGCTTGGTGGAGACTTTTTCGCTTTAATAATGGATCCTAACGGCCGCGTGCACTTCCTTAACGGTAGCGGCTATGCCCCTAGAAGACTTACATTAGATTTCATGCGGAAACTAGGCTTTTCCTCCATGCCATCCCACGGCGTATATTCTATATCTGTTCCGGGAATGGTTGATGGCCTGCATAAATTGTGGAGGAGATTTGGGAGCTTAGAGTGGGGCAGGCTCATACTTCCAGCGATCAAAATCGCACATGGTTTCCCGGCGACTAAAAGTTTGTGTGAAGCCTTAAGCAACCTCAAAGATGAACTTATGAAAGATAGGGGTTCGAGGGAAACGTATCTCGTAGGCGATAGAGCTCCATGTGAAGGCGATGTAATTTCATTTAAAGGTCTTGCCGAAGCTTTAGAAATAGTGAAATCGGATCCAAGAAGCTTTTATGAGGGTGAAATTGCTGAAAGCATCGTGGATTATGTTAATTCTCTTGTCGGGGTACTAGAGTTAGAGGACTTCAAAAGATATAGCGGTGAATTCGGCGACCCCCTGTCAATTGAGTATCGTGGTAAAAAAGTCTATGAGATGCCCCCTAACACTCAGGGAGTAACTACGCTACATATTCTCAAGCTTCTAGAAGACTTTACGAGTTAAGGAAACTGTCGCATCCAGCTAAGATGGGTGTGGCAGCCATAGTTGAAATCAAAGGAAGGCTTAAGGCCGGATACTCAGATATCCGT
Organism: Candidatus Bathyarchaeia archaeon; assembly: GCA_038882715.1. Taxonomy (NCBI): domain Archaea; kingdom Thermoproteati; phylum Candidatus Bathyarchaeota; class Bathyarchaeia (SeqCode); species Bathyarchaeia archaeon. The sequence continues at coordinate 122,852 of JAVZNR010000004.1, read as the reverse complement.
GGAGACGGATTACCCATAGGGATAATCTAGCGGCCGTGTATTCTGTTGAGCCTTAAATCTTCATGTCCAGAGGCACAAATCTCCTAAGTTTTTGGAGCATGTTTAAGCGCTCTCTGTCGCCTATCTTGGCTTTTTTAACAGCCTCCCCCAATATTTTTATTGATTCATCCATAGCCTTCCTATCAACCGGATATGGGACTCCATCCTTCCCACCATAGGCGAAAGAATATTTGACTGGATCCCTCCAGCTAGGCTTGTCGCCATATATTATCTCGGCCACCAACGCTAAGCCTCTAACGGTTGATGGCCCTATCCCCCTAATGCCTAGCAGCTCCTCGTAGTTTCTAGGCTGTATTTCATATGCCCTTTCCAGAGCCTTCCAATTTATTGTGGACGGCATTTTAAGGAACTCTGCAACATAATTCTCCCGCCCCATAGCTGACATATTTGGGATCCATTCTTGAAGAGATTTCTGATATGCTGGCCGTATCATCTCAAACATTCTAATAACTCTCTCCGGCCTTTCTTTAACTATGTCAACTGAAGTTTTTCGGCAGCTCTCGCTCTCTTTTGCAGTCATATCTAGGGCTATGGGACGCTTTACGTCGCCAATTATAGCCTTATGCGGCTCAACAACGAAGCTTTCCACCTGGTCTGAGAGCCAATGGTATCTTCGAGCCGTCCTATCATTTATGTTCATGCCCTGCTGTACTACAGCCCATTTACCGTCCTCAATGAGGAAAAATGCGTGGTGGTAGAGAGGGTAACCAGCCTGTATCGCCGTGTTGTCGACCTTTGCGCTCATCCTGCTTGCATACTGTAGGCTCTCTATCTTTTTGGTTGAGAGGTTGAATGTTTCTCCAATCTTAACTATCTCCGAAAGTGTTTCCTTTGAAGCCTTACCCTTGCCGCCGCAGACAGCTATACCTAAATCTCCCTCCTTTAACGCCGTTTTCAGCACCCCTGTGACAACGGTTGTGACCCCTGAGGAGTGCCAGTCGTAGCCTAAGACGCATCCAAAGGCCTGAAACCAATATGGGTCTGAAACTCTATAGAGAAAAGCCTCACGCCCATATTCATCAACGATTATTGTGACAATCTCTCTAGCCAGCTTCATCATTCTCTTAATTAACCACTGAGGCGCCTTACCATCATGGAGCGGCAGCTCAGTAAAACCCGTTCTCTTCAACTACACCACTACGGACTTAGCGCTTTAACCTCAATTTAAAAATATTCAGAAGCAACTTAAATAATTGTTTAATCCTTTCTTAGGAGTTTTCCCTCTCGATTTATTTCGCCGCGTCTAATTCTCGTCGTCGATATGGGAACCTTATCTTCGGCGAGAACCATATCTATCACAATTATCTCTAACGGTTTAAGTCCATTCTTCACCCTTATGGCGTTCAACTCTTTGGCTCTAGGCTCGGTCTCTCTGCTAACGACAATAGCCTCTATCTCAGCGCTCGTCGCAGCTGGACCGTAAGGATCGGATAATGGAATTATCTTAGCCCGCTCAGAAACACCTAAATCATTAAGGAACTTCATGATCTCTTCAGCCCTATTCTCATAGGGCGCGATCTCATGATTTTTACGCAGTTTCTTAGCAAACTCGTCCGTGCAGAGCCCTATCCAGACATTTTCACTATATCTAAACGCGATGGTGAGTAAGGTCTTATGTCCTTTATGGAGCTCATCGAATGTCCCGCCTACTGCAACAATTTTAAACATTATTTTCCCTCAACTCCTGCTTCTTTAGCGCTCGTAACTGGGGTTTCTAAAGGGTTTAACGATGGAAATGCCTGAAAGCAAACTCTTAATATTGGTGGTCCGAGAACTATGAGGAAAGGTATTTCGGTCGCAAATGTCCACACTAACCATATTAATGCCGCATATAATGGTAGCTGGAAACCTCCTCCAACTGCTGGCGGCAGAACAAATATTTGACTGTAAGCCCAAACAACAAAGCCTATTATCGTGCTTCCGACCCCTAAACCGATTATTGATGCTATGCCGTAGCTCCGCCATTGAGGCCACAGGTAACCTATAGATGCCATCAAAATGTAGCTCGCTATTAGGAGCCCTATGAATAATATTGCAGCGTTAAGCGAAACATACGTTAGGAGAACATATTCCAATACTGGAAGGGCGGATAGGAGGACTATACTTGTAATGGTTAAAGTTTTAGTCCAATCTATCCCTCTTCTCGAAATGTATCCTAGCAAGTAAAAACCAATAAAGTTTGAAGTAACCCCTGCCGAAAGGCTGAGTAACGGGTCGCCATGTATCGCCATATCGCTTATAAATATCCCTATGGCCGCGCCTAAACCCCCGACAAATGGCCCGAAAAGAACCGCGAAAACAGCTGGTATGACAACAGATGGCCAAAATCTAACTATCCCAACACCCGGCGCAGTTATCGGTGCTAGGGAATAAATCATGTAGCCGACAGCCCCATAGAGAACGCCACATACAGCGCTCGCAATAACATCAATTGTCTTCATAGTGATCTAATCTCTCAGCCTTTTTGCGATGATGATATGCCATTTATAGAGATAAGATTTTTGTATGAAATGTTTAAACATGTTCCAACTTGCCGCTAAACGCGTAATAACCCGCCGAGATCAGCCTAAAAGTTTTTATTCTAGAAATTTTAAGCAGGCAGATAGGCTGCGCTTGAGGCAAATCTATGATAATAGGCTTAGATATAGGTGCAAGCTTTGCTAAAGCTATTCTTGTAAACAAGAGCCTAGAGATCATTGAAAAGCAGATTTTGCCGGTAGAAGACCTAAAGACCGCGGCTTCAAGGACTCTAATTTCTTTCGTTGGGAAGATTGACGAAGATTTTAAAAATCGTATAAAAATTGTGGCGGCATCGGGTGGCGGCTCAAGATTTATTGGGGGAGAAATCCTTGGTCTACCGGTTAAGCGGGTAGATGAAATATCAGCTATAGGATTAGGAGGCTTATTGCTAGCTGGTAGAAGCGAGGGGTTAGTTATTAGCGCCGGGACTGGAACAGCAATTGTCGCCGCATATAATAATGGGAGAATCGCGAAGCATGTTGGCGGGACAGGTGTAGGTGGGGGCACAATAATCGGCCTCTCACGGAGGCTTCTAGGGTCATTGAGTTTTGAGGATCTGGAAAATATGGCTTTAAGAGGGGACGCTAGAAACGTGGATTTAACCGTTGGCGATATAGTTGGCGGACCAATAGGCATAGTTCCAGTTGATGCAACAGCCTCAAACTTTGGAAAATTAACATGCGAATCTAGAGCCGAAGATGTTGCTGCAGGAATTTTCAATATGGTTTCGCAGACAATTGGGGTTTTAGCAGCTATGGCTGCCAAAGCATACAATCTGGAGAATAGCATCATTCTTGTCGGAATGCTTCCTAAAAGCAAGATAATCTCTAGAATAATGTGCGAAACTGTTAAAATGTTTGGTGCAAAGGCGATAGTACCAAGCAACTGCGAGTTTGCCAACGCGCTGGGAGCCGCGGCGATTGTTCAGCAAACATTCTATTAGAGAAAGGTGTAAACGTAAAGTTTAAAAGTTTAGGTTACACTGAATAGCTCAATGCTTAGCTAAAAGGGAGGCTTTAAACTTTTGACTCTCAACGCCCTGCTTGAAAGAAAAACGCAAGTTCTCATCGAGCTCAGGAACTATAAAGTTTTGGAGAAAGAAGAGACTAAAGATGGCGTACTAACTATTGTTGAAGACGTTGAGGGGAAAAGGATACTTATTTGGACAACTTCACTAACGGACGCTATAGGCGTTAAACACATCAATCAAATGACAAAATACATGAGTTCAAAAAATGTTGAGAGCGGCATAATAGTTAGCGAAAAATACACGCAGTCAGCTAAATCCTTAGCTCGAAAAAACAATATTGAGTTGATCCCGCAGGATTTCCCGTCATTCAACATATTTAAACATTATTTGGTTCCGATACATGAGGTTCTTTCACCCGAAGAGAGAAAAGCTGTCCTCGAAAAATACCGTGTTGAGCAATATAAGCTACCGCGCATAAAAACATCTGATCCAATTATAAGGGTTATTGGGGCTAAGCCCGGCGACATAGTGAAGATAATTAGGCGTAGTCCAACGGCTGGAGAAAGCGTTTACTACCGCTATGTTGTTGAAGGCTAAGAATTAGCAATTATATACGCTATATCCGCCTTGAAATTCTTCACCTCATAATACATGAAAGGAAAAAATATGAGGGATACCTTTAGCGCCCAGTCAAAGCGCAATCAAAATGGTTTAAGGCGGCCTAAAAAAGTATTTGGGCCATTGAGGCCATGTTGACGGCACGTCTGTGTTGAAGTCGACCTCTAAACTCATGCCTATCTTTATGTCTTCAGGCTTAACTCCCTGAATTATCCCTGGTAAACGAACCCCCTCCTCAAGCTCAACTATTCCAAGGGCATATGGAGCCAAATGCTGAAACCTCTCTGGAGCGACATGAATCACGGTGTATGTTAGAAGTTTGCCTCTGCCCTTTAACTGAATCCATTTTAAGTTGGTTGAGAGGCAATTTGGGCATAATGGTCTAGGCGGGACAAAGATTTTTTCACATTTTTCGCATTTTACACCCATGATTTTTCTTTCGCTTACAAATTTATAGAATTGCTCAATAGTGAATGGTACGTTTTCGCTCATTATCTCACCCCCTACGGTATATGTGAACTATACACGTGGCCCCGCTGCCACCCAGATTATGCGTTAAACCGATCTCGCAGCCATCCACTTGCCTCTTATCCGCCTGACCTGTTAGCTGTAGGTAAATCTCGTACAATTGAGCTACGCCAGTTGCGCCTACAGGATGCCCTTTAGCCTTAAGCCCGCCACTAGTGTTAACCGGTATCTCACCATTCAACATGGGTGCCCCGCTCTCGATAAATTTTCCGCCTTCTCCGGGCTTACAGAAGCCTAAATCTTCATAGGCGATTATCTCGGCTATTGTGAAGCAGTCGTGGATCTCTGCGACATCAATATCCTTCGGGTTTAGACCAGCCATCTCATAGGCTTCTTTAGCAGCCGTTTTAGTAGCTTTCAGGCTTGTCAGATCATCCCTCTCATACAACCCTATAGCGTCAGTCCCGTGGCCGGAGCCAACTATGTAAACTGGTGTATCCGTGTATTTTCTGGCAACTTCCACGCTGGTCAAGACAGCGCAGCTGGCTCCGTCCGAAATCAGTGAGCAGTCGAAGAGCTTCAGCGGCTTAGCGATAACCCTTGAGCCTAAAACTTGCTCAACAGTTACCTCTCTCTGCATGTGAGCCTTAGGATTCAATACGCCATTATGGTGATTTTTAACGGCGACAAGAGCCATCTGTTCTTCGGTTGTTCCGTATCTATGCATATGGGCAGTAGCCATAAGAGCGAAAAGTCCTGGAAATGTTGCTCCGTTCCACTGCTCAAATGGAAAGTCTGAGGCCATAGCTAAATACTCTGTTGCCTCAGAGGTCGTTCTATGCGTCATCTTCTCGAAGCCGCCCACCATTACAACGTCACATAAACCTGAGAGCACAGCGAAGACACCGTACCTTATTGCTGCGCCAGATGAAGCACAAGCAACCTCAACTCTTGATGCTGGAACCGGCAATATGCCTGCCCAATCCGACATTATTGGGGCTAGATGGCACTGGTGTTCAAAGGACTCGCTCATGCTACCCACTATAAGAGCCTTCACATCTCTTTTTGGATCAAGGTTTGGGCATCTTTCAAAGGCTTCCATAGCGGCTTCCGCAAACAACTCCCTACTGGATAAACCTTCTCTTTTACCGAACTTAGATAAACCGGCTGAAACAATGGCGGCTAAAGGTTTGCCCCTCAATTTTCACCACACCCAGACCAGAAATGGGGTAGAATAAATGGTTAGCGTTTAGGGTATATATTATTAGCGTAAATCTAGCTTTAAAATAAAAGCCATTAAAAATCATTAAAAATTATTAGCGCCGGATTAGCGCTGTTTACCAACGATTGATTTATCTTCTCTAAGCGCGCTTATAATCTCTTCAGCCTTTCTCATGCCTAACTGAGTTATTCTATATTCTCCTTCAGAAACTTTCTCCACCAACCCACTTTCAATAAGTTTCGGAATATCATTACTTATTGTTTTCCTAGCCTTCCTAGTTGATTTCGACAGATCGTTTACGGACAGCGTATCTTTCTGAAGTTTACCAACCCTGTTGCCAATATAGGCGCCAAGCAGAGCTAGGCAGATGGCGTTTTTAGCAGATAAATCGATCATTGGATTTATTAAGGGGCCTTCAGAAGTTATCTCTAAGATCCCCACGATATTATTCATCATGTTGATTAAGTCAGGCATGTAGATTATTTTCTGAACTACCTCAATAGCCGGGCATACTTGTGACAGAAATCTTAATATAGACTCAAAGACTTGATTAACTTCCCCTTCAAAATCCGCTTTTATTTCACCAAACTCTAAGTGAACCTTAACTAGATTCCTTTCGCTCAACCCTGTTCTTTTCCTCCAGCTTAATCTTAGGCAATATTTCATCTAAGAAATACTTTACCCCTAACGTTGTCACCCTGTATTCTCCGCGCCCGACTCTTTCCACTAATCCCGTGTCTGTTAGCTCACTTAAGCGAGCCGCAACGGTTCCGCTTTTACCACCCGTTAAAGCCATTATCTCAGATGTTGAGAGCGAATCCTTTCCTAAACGGCCAGTTTTATAGCCTATATAAGCCCTAATAAGGTTAAGCATGATTATATTCCTATCTCCGCCCAGCTTCTCGCGCGGAACAACAACTACGGGGCCTTCAGGCGTAAACGCTATTAAATTCTTTACGCTTGCCAGAAGATCCTCTAAATCTATTGTTAAAGTTAGCTGAGATGCGAGATCATAAGTCGGCAAAACTTTACTCATGAAGCCGAAGAAAGCCCTTATAACATCATCCGGTTTTCCAGAGAACTTTGCTTCGACATCTCTATACCTTACGGTTAACTCCAAGTTTGCTTCTTCACTGCCCATTACAGTTCACGGGTCCTTCAAAAGCGTTTAGTATTACTATTATTTCTCTTCCTTGCTTATTAAAAGATTTTGCTGGGCAGACAAAAATCATTCGCTATAGATCCGACTAATTTTATTACTCGGTTAATGATTATAATAGATTGGAGATGAGAGCAATGTCTAAAGTTCTTCCTAGGCGCCTAAGCTTCTCAAAAATATGCGATATTTTAATTGCTTACTTGAATGCTGGAGCGGACAAAGAATATGTTGGTGTAAGCGAAGTGGCGGAGAAATCGAGTGTCACGCTACATAATATTAGTCGTAACAATAGTTTCCTTAAGAGTTGGGGTTTCATAGAGGAGAGCGAAAAGGAGCAAGGTAAATATAAGTTAACCCGCGAAGCAGCAGAGTTTGCTTACGCGTATAGAATAGACCCTGACAGCGATCTGACTAAACAGTTGCTAAGAAACATTTTGTCCAAAGAGGATTTTCTCCCAAGGTTTGTGGAACGTATAAAGAATGAAGGGATGAGCAGGGACACCGTTCTAGTAGAATTGCCGAGGGTTGTCGGCGACCTAAGGGCCGATAAGGTTGGGCTTAATGCTTTTCTAGACCTCATCGCATACGCCTTCCAAATAGACTGGCTATATACGCCTGTAAAACCGCCCCCGCCCAAAAAAGCCGCGGTTCCCGGAGAAAGTAAAGTCCTCAAGCAGGTCATAAAGAAGGCTAGGGGGAAAATCTCAGTTCCGCTTAGGATTGCCGCTGAACCTAGAACGAGCATCTCGATAAATTTGACTATAAGTCCGGAAGTAACGCCTAGCATGTTGAAGGAATATGTTAAGGCTATGCTTAGAGCGTACGATGAGTATTTTCAAGAGAGAGCTGAAAATGAAACTAGTGATTTTTCTTGAGTTTGAACAGCACTTCCTCAACCACCCACCGTTCACCTTTCGGACTCAAAGCCCACTCAGGTTTCCCCGGAACTGGCTTAAAAACTAAGCCGCGTCTAGCCATCTCGTTTATTCTAGAGGAAACCTGTAAATTCATTCCAGAGCGCTCCAGAAGGCATCTGATGTTCGATGGCTTATTACGCTTGTTTTCTGAAAAGTATAGGATTAAGGCGATGGCTTCATATTGTGTGATCGCCTTAATGTCCTTCATAACTAAAATCGGACCATCCTCTGTAATCCTAACTATATCATCAAAGTCACCACTGCTGGACCGAGAAAATGTGGAGGAAATCATTCGCTCAATCTCATTGATAAAATTCTCAGGTAGAGATTTCACTATCTCAACTAACTCATCGGCAGTTGAACCCTCGATCACTATTTTACCAAACGATGTTTTGATCTCGGCTTGAATTTTCCCCAATAAAGTGACCCACTCCCTTTTTTATCCAAAGACCTTTATATTTTTTATCTACGAATTAAACTGTATCTTTAATTAGTACCTGAAAATTTACGCGATTTTTCAGCATCATCTAGATCCTTTTAAGCTCCTCTGAGATTTTCTCCCTTAATACTTTATTGACCGTCTCAGGTTTAACTCTGCCCCTCAGATCCCTCATTATAATACCCATCAATGTGCCAAGCGCGCCAATCCCTCTCTCCATTACTAAACTCCTATTCTTCTCTAAGTACTCCTCTATCAATCTTTTAAGATCGTCCTCTGAAATCATCGTTAATCCGAGCTCCCTTATAGCGTCGCTTGGCGCAGCATCCTCATGCTTTGCTAGCCACCTTACTATCTCTGGTATAGATTCCTTTGATGTCTTCTCCAAACTTACCAACCTAAATATCTCAATTATCTGTTCATCAGATATAGCGTCAAGGTTTACGCCCTCCCGCCTTAAAGCCTTAAATGTCTCTGTTAGCGTTGCGGCCACAACTGTAGGCGTTACACCCGTTTCCTTAACTATTGCCTCGAAAAGATCGGTGTATTCTGAGTCGGAGAGCTGCCTCGCAAGCTTCTCATTTATTCCATACTCACCCATTAGTCTCCTAACAGTCTCCTCCGGAGGCTCGGGCAAGGCTTTCTTCAGCTTCTCCAAGTAATCTTTAGTGATCTTTACGGGAGGAACATCCGTTTCAGGATACATTCTAGCGGCCCCGGGTCTGGGCCTCATATATCTTGTTGTTCCATCCGGGTTAGCTGCGCGCGTTTCTTCTGGCACACCCTTTAATGCTTCACGAGCCCTTTCTACAACGGCTTTGAGCGCATCCATAGCGTTCTCAATCTTATCCGCAACTAATACTATGGCGTCCTCTTCAGATGCGTTTACTCGCCTTCTTAACTCGGATATCTCCTCATCTGAAACACCATAAGACCGCAGCTCATCGGTGTGAAGTATGCCTCCTACTCTGCCCCAGAATTTCGCTCTATCGGATAGCTCGCCGCCAAATCTTAAACCCGGTATAAGCTCAAAACCCAGTAGACCTGAAAATCTAGGTAGCTTAACTGCGAATACCCTTGCCCCTTGACCTATGGCTCTTTGCAACACCCTACACTTTGTCCCCTTAAAGACGTCAGTTACATCGAAGAATTCTTCCCTAAGATCCTCGTCTTTAACTCCTCGCTTCTTTAATTCGTCGCGGATCTTTAACAAATTTAGTTGGCGTTGCACCTCATATTCAACAACTTTAGAGATTAACTCGAGCTCCTGGACGCCTTTTACCTCGACTAGAGCCCCGTCCCTAATAGATATATTTAAATCTTGCCTTATTGTACCAATGCCGCGTTTAACTCTCCTCGTAGCCCTCAGTATTCTGCCTATTGCGAGCGCAACTTTCTCAGCCTCCTCCGGCGTATTTATAAGCGGCCCTGTTGTAACCTCAACGAGAGGTATGCCTAGCCTATCGATCCTATATCGCACTAAGAGGCCTTCTTCACCCATCTTTCTCGCAGCGTCCTCTTCGAGACTTACATGCTGTATTGGGATTGTTTTGCCGTCAACCTCTATTGAGCCATTTAACGCAACAACGCATGTTCTCTGAAAGCCGGTTGTGTTTGATCCATCTATGACGATTTTACGCATAACGTAGATTTCGTCTACGGGCTTCGCATTCATCATTAACGCTATTATTAAAGCTATTTCTAGAGCCTCACGGTTAAGCTCATGGGGCGGCTCCTCATCCATCTCAACGAGACAGGATGTTTTACCATCAGCCTCGTAAAGTATTTTCACGCCTTTCTGGAACTCAAAATAGGCTGCTGGATCTATTTGGCCTAGCTCGCTTTGGGTTGGCCTTAACCTTCGCATAAATAGCATCTCGGGTTCTCCCTTGAACAGCTGAGGGGGACACTTACAGAATAGCTTCTCACGTGTTGCAAGCTGCTGATGGCATTCTAAACCAACTTTGAGCCCCAGCTCTTTATAGTTGATGTTCATCTTTCATTATCACCTCTAGACCAGAGACGTCATCCCTAAACTCTTGAATATTCTACGGGTTCCACGGTTCTCTCAGAAAACTCATTTGCAATATTTGTTAACATAAGTTTTTTCGCTTCGTCCAAGTCTTTTGTCTGCGCTAGACACCACATCATCTTAACTAGAGCGGTTTCAGCAAGCATATCTGCTAGCGGGATCACCCCTATAGCCAAAAGATCTCTGCCGTTAGAATAAACATTCATGTTCACTCGCCCCCATATGCATTGCGACGCCATAGCGACGATTACCCCATCCTCAATGGCGCTCTTAATTGCTGGAAAACATTCTCTTCTAACATGCCCTAACCCCGTCCCTTCAAGAATTATTCCCTTATAGCCTTCTGAAACATACCAATCTATGATTTTGGGATCCATGCCCGGATAAAACTTTATTAATGCAACCCTTTCATCAAAGCTCGGCTTTAATATGAGGCTGCGGCCTAGATCTCTAGGCCGGTAACCATCTATAAGCATATGAATATTATTGTCGATGATTCTGGCTAGAGGCTTAGCATTTATTGTTTTAAAGGCATCCCTGCGACTGGTATGACACTTTCTCACCTTTGTCCCTCTATGTAACACCACTGTTTCATCTGATGGCGTTTCATGCATCGCCACAGCTACCTCAGCAAATGGCGCTTTGGAAGCGGCTAAAACCGCACCTATAAGATTAATGGCTGCATCAGAGCTCGGCCTATCTTCAGACCTCTGAGCACCCACTAATATGACTGGAACTGGAAGATTCTGTAAGGCGAAGCTTAGAGCAGCAGCCGAATAACCCATAGTGTCGGTTCCATGCGTTATAACAACGCCCTGAACACCTTTAGCGATATGTCTGGCAACAGCCTCAGCCATAGCTGACCAATGCTTTGGAGTTAAATCCTCGCTGAAGGTGCTGAAAAGGATTTCCGCATCTATGAGAGCTATTTCCGATAGCTCTGGAACAATGCTGTAAAGATCGCTTGCTGAGATAACTGGCCTAACAGCTCCAGTCCTATAGTCAACGCGGCTGGCTATTGTTCCACCGGTGCTTAAAATAGTGACTCTCGGCAAGCCTATTTTCTGCTCTGGGAGCGGAGGAGGAATAAATGCTGGCTTTGTCTCCGCAGCAATCTTCTCCACTTTAGTTGTCGGCGTAACTTCAACCCCAATATTATAGCCAGACTTAATTTTTATCACGATATGGCGGTCATCGCTGTACTCTGATCTAGGGATCAAAATGCCTTCGAAGATATCATTCTCCCTAATTACGCGTATCAAGTCCCCAATTTCAGCCCCAGCTTCAAGCAGAATCTTTAGAGCTAACCCTCTATACCCCGTAAGCCTCTCGCCCATTATCCACTACCTCATAGATGTAAGGAACACTGGCTAAAAATAATTAGTAGATAAGAGGATTAAAAATCTCGCTTAACCTAAAGGCATTTTATTATATTTTCCTTAAAGGATCTTGTAGACTTTATCGCCTTCCCTAACTCTTTGGCTAACTTTAAGCCCTACGCTCTGCCCGCTATACGCGACATTTACATTTTTATGTTCTATTTGCATTGATTCAACTGTTTGCTCAAAATTTGTCGTTGTGCCCCTTATGAGGATTCTATCACCGACTGATAGGGTATCGGTTAAACTGATTACTGCAACACCTATCTTTGTGAAGTAGTGGGTTACTTTACCGACCTCTTTTAACTCCGGCTCAGACATATTTTCCACCTGCTGACAAATAAAATTTAGAGTTATTATCCTTAAATGATTTACGATGCCACAACCCCTATCTACGCTAGCAACTCATCCAATTCATGACAAAAATAGAGGTTCTAAGATGGCGATGCGGAGATCTATGAAATCTCTTCTAGATCCTTTAGACTTAATCCCAGCTCTTTCGCCTTTCTAACCAGCTCCTCCAGCTCTGCCTTTAATTTCTTTTTCTCTTCCTCTTTTGATGTGAATATTGTAAGGGTTTCTAGCGGTCTTATCTCCATAATCTCTATTGTCGCTGAAAGCGGCTTAAACTCTCCCCGCGGCCCCGTTTCATAATTTATTATGAGTCTAGCTGGCTTATCCGTGGCGTTGCGCTTATTTATCTCTTCGACGAGCTTAGCGGCTAAGTCGACCCAAACCTTCTTATTTTCCTCCTTTATCTCGGCTGGAACCCCAGTATAGAATGTAGAGTAAAACCATCTCTTAGCTCTAAATAATGCGCTTTTACAAGTAGGAGTTATCCTGAACCTTTGAACAGGCATATTGGCCCCCAATGGATAATATATAAGCATGAACATATAAATATATCGAGCGTAGCAGATCTTTTGCCTAACACTTTCCTACTCATATCTAGTATATAGACATGTTATCTACGTAGATGCCCCGATAATGTATAGTTTAAAATATTCGGCCCATTCTAAAGAAGAGTCAGCCTAAAGCGGTCTTGGCCCTGAAAAAGAGGAATATGCGGAGGGCAGGATATGAGCCAGAAACTTAAAATGATGCTTGCGATAACGATAATCGGGTTTATGGGCTTTATTTTGGGAGCTATGGCTAATTTAATTTATGTTCATGTCTTTCCAGTAATCGCGGAACTTTTTCCCCAGATTTTCACGTCAGAATGGGTTATTTGGGGTTTAATTGGAGCGTTTTTGGCTGTTGCATGCTGCCTTATCTACGCTTGTCTTCCCTAAGGAGCTCCCTGAAAGCATGTTCACGTTGATGGTGGTATTAAATTGAAGGGTCCCTTACCGCAATACAAATCTTCCATGTGGATTGACCCCTCCGGAAAACCAGTCTCATGCTGCCTTGTTTACGATAGAGTATTCGTAGAGACTATTGTTGAGAACCCCTTAAGAATGCAGCCGGCAATAGGTCTAGTTAAAGTGGCGATATTTAAGAGCAATAAACTTCTCCCTGACATGCTCATAAAGTACTCTAAACATATTGTAACCCTGCCTCCCCTCTCAAGCGAAAAAATAGTTGTATCTTTTAAACCACCGTTTGAAGCCGAATATTATTATAAAGTTTTCATAGAAGACGAAGAAGTATATATGCAGCCGAAAGGCTCTCCCCCAAGGCTGCGCGCTTCTAAGAGAGAAAGCCGCATATTTATTGAGAAAATATCCGAGTTCTCGCGGAACCCCGGCTTTACAGTAATCGGTAAACTTGTTGACGCTATTACAGGCGAGGGCATAGAGAGAGCCCGAGTAGAAATATATGATTCTAGAATCTTTAGAAATGATAAGATGCTTGCTTATGGAACCACCGATAAATCCGGATCTTTTGTCGTAGAAGGGTTAAAGACCCTTAAGATTGGAGACCAAATCAAGGTTTACGTAAAGTTTAAGGGAGATGACGTCTATAAGCCAGCTGTCAGCGGTTACTTTGCGGTGAACCGCGCTTAACACTGATCCTCTGACTAACTATACTCGCTATTCTTTATATAAAAGGATAAAAAGGTGTTTTCCTAAGTCTTATCGTAAGTATGTTTGCATGGTGGTGATTATGCAGAGAAAGTTAACGTTGATAATGGCTGCTTTAGCTCTAACCATCGCTTTATGGTACTACTTGCTTGGTGGATCAAAAATGCTCGCTTTCTTCATGAGTGAACAGTATGCAGTAAGATTCATCTCAGCTCTTATCTTATTTGCAGGGCTCACAATAGGCTACATGCTCATCTCGTTGCTGATAAGATCGGCGATGTTGAGGGTCGGCGCTAAAGAGGGCGAAGTAATAATGATTAATAATGTCATTAAGGCAGGCTTAATTCTAGCTGGAATAATATCCATTTTAAGCGACTGGTTTTCGCTTGGAGCTTTAGGCTCGGTATTCGCAGCTTTTGGAGGGATGTTTCTGGGATGGTCTCTGCAAGCACCTATAACGGGTATAGCTGGTTGGTTACTGATATCGATCATTAGGCCCTTCAGCGTTGGCGATAGAGTTCAATTACCATCCTATGGCTTAGTCGGCGATGTTGTCGCCGTCACCCCACTGTACACAATACTAAATCAGGTGGGCGGCTCTGTTGGAAGCGAGGAACCAGTAAACAGAACAATCCTAATACCAAACGCGATGCTTTTCGGCACATTAATCATTAACTATACGCCTAAAGAGCAGGAAAAGCTCATCGAAATGTTCAGAAAGAGGTTTAGTACGGGTGAAGCCGAGCCTGGCCCGGCTTATATACTTGACGAGTTCGTTCTAAGAATAACATTTGACTCTGACTGGGATGAAGCCGAGAGAATCCTATTAAACGCGGCCAAAGAGGTCACGGCGGATATTATAAAGGCAACTGGGCAGGAGCCATATATTCGTGCAGATGTATCTGACTGGTATGGTGTATTTATGAGACTTAGGTTCATGACTAATGCGACGGAAAGACCGCGTATAATGTATGAGTTAACAAAAAGAATAATTAAGGCGATACAGGAAAGCGATAAAGTCGATATAGCAATACCATACGTATACTCTATGAAGAGACCTTTCCCGATACAAGCAATAGAAGGCTCCATCGGGTTCACCAATATAAAGGGGTTAAACCCAAAAGGTGACGCTGAAACGAAAGCCTAGGATCTTTAAATTACTAGCTGCTGCAAGATGGGGTAACTTGATTTAACTTTGTTCTAAATGTATCCATTAAAACAAGAACGTTTGAAGTTCTGTTAGAACTTTATAGCCTAGATTCTACAAGCAGTTTGAGATGATGCCGTCTCTTCTTCTTTCCCAGTAGAAGGAGATTCTATCTCGGCTAATCTTTTAAGGAGGGATAGGGCTCCCATCGAGAGATTTTTAAGTATAAGTGATAAAAAAGGTTATTGTGAAAGTTAGGAATGTGAGAACGGGCGACGTCGATTCTTTTATTAAATTATACGTCGAGTCCTATAGGGGGCTTGAAGAGTACGCTTATATTGATGAGAAGGACATAAAAGATTATTTTGGATGGCTATTTAGGAGGGACCCCAAAGGTTTCCTTGTAGTTGAATTAAATGAGCCAGTCGCCTTTATGGCATGCGACGCAAATTGGTTCAGCCACTTTGAAGGAGAGATTCTAGGTGAAATTCATGAGCTCTTTGTTCATCCAAATTACAGGGGGCAGGGAATAGGAAGCATACTGATTGGTGAAGCAACTAACTATGCGAGGAAAAAGGATAGAAATTTAATGGGCTTATGGGTTGGAGTGAAAAATATATCTGCAAAAGAATTCTATAAGAAGAAAGGGTTTATTGAAACCATAACCCTCGGAAAATGGACGAGGATGATGAAAATAATCTAGATCCCGAAGGATGCAACTCATCCTAGCGAAGATTAACCGAAAACCAAAAAAAATTTTTAAACAATAGATATACTAGTGGATATCTATGGAGCCTAGGTTTAAGGGGAAGGATGAAGGCGAAACTATACTTGAAGTTAGAAATCTAATTGTTGAATTTAAGCTTCCACGAGGAATACTTAGAGCTGTAGACGATGTAAGTCTTGACGTGTACCGTGGTGAAGTTTTAGGGCTAGCTGGAGAGAGTGGATGCGGTAAGTCGGTTTTCTCTCGCGCGATAATAAGGCAAGTGGATCCAAATGGGTATATTAAAAGCGGGAAGGTGTTTTTCAGGAGAAAAGATGGAAGCATGGTAGATATAATGTCCTTATCCGAGGAAGAACTGCGTAACTTCAGGTGGAAGAACATATCAATTGTTTTTCAAGGAGCGATCTCGTCCTTTAACCCTGTGATGAGAATAAAGGAGCATTTCCTCGACACGGTGCTTGACCATGAGGAAAGGGTGGACAAAGAAGAATTGCTTTCTAAGGCTTCAGGTCTACTTAAAAACGTTCTTTTGGATCCAAACCGAGTTCTAAGACTATTTCAGCATGAGATGAGCGGTGGGATGAAGCAGAGGTCGCTGATCGCTTTGAGCCTAATACTTGATCCCGATCTTGTAATACTGGATGAGCCCACCTCAGCCCTTGACGTTTTAACACAAGCCTACATTCTTGACATACTTAAGGATCTTCATAAGGAGACTAGCTTGACGATGTTATTTATAACGCATGATTTACCGGTTTTAGCTGAAATAGCTGATAGAATCGCAGTAATGTATTTGGGCAAAATAGTTGAAATAGCGGACGTATGGAAGATATTCTATGAACCTAAGCATCCATACACGCAAGGCCTCTTAAAATCTATACCCTCAGTAACTGGAAGCCTAGAGGGTCTTAGACCTTTATCTAAGGGCGTCCCTGACCCAATGAACCCGCCGCCGGGATGCAAATTCCATACTCGATGCCAATATGCAATGGATATATGTAAGAAAGTGGTGCCGTCGCTCCTGAATTTAGGAAACGGGCATCTAGTTGCCTGCCACCTCTACAGCAAGTGATTGTTTCAGACATCAGTTTGCCGTTAAAATTTTGGTTCTCGCTTAAAGGCTATACGGCTATTATTTTTATTTATCTTCTTTTGATATACCTGCCTGCTTTACTTGTTTTCTGACATCGTAAGATACATATAATAGGAAGGCGAGTGAAACGGTTAACGCTATAACGTCAACGATAAACTCCGCTGAATTAAAATCTAAGAATGGTAAAGGAATTAACGCTAAAAAAACTAGAAGAACCCCTATATTAAAGGCAACTCTACCGGTAGATGGATCCATACAACTAGTATTTCCTTAACACCTTTAAAAAATTAATCCAAAATTGCTTATGCCTAAAATTTGAGAAAAACTTTTAAAGAGTAGCCCTATATTTTCTACGTGAAGGGGGAATATTATTGGAGAGAAAAATTGGCGAAATACGCGGGTTGGCTCTTGTCATAATACTTTTAGGGACTTTACTCTTCGGCAGCTTCTCCATTGCGAGAATAGGAGGACAGGAGCAGAAAGCGAGAGTATTCACTTACGGTCAACCTGCAATAAAACCGCCTGTCCACTGGAACCCGTTCACCACAGGCTCCTACTTTGGTCCCGAAGGCCTTGTCGTTGAACCATTAGCCTTCATAAATTTAGCTAACTGGACTTGGATACCTTGGTTGGCTGAGAGCTGGTCTTTAAGCGAGGACGGCCTAACCTTAACCGTTAATCTTAGAAGGGGCATTAAGTTTAGTGATGGCACAGACTTCACGAGTAAAGATGTTGTATGTACATTTTACTGCTGGTATCTCGTTAAGTCGTGGCTCTGGGACTACATCGAAAGCGTTGAAGCCCAAGGTGATTACAAAGTGGTCTTCCACTTAAAGAAGCCATTTATACTAACCGAGTTCTACATAATGAGGACAGCCATATGGTCAGATTCGGTCTTCGGCAACTTCAGCGATAAGGCGATCGAGCTCATTAAGAAGGGAGCTCCAGAAGAAGAGATGGCTCCACTGAGGGAAGCGCTAAGAAACTACAGGCCGCCGAAAGCTATTGGAACAGGAGCATTCGAAATAAAGGAGTATACAGAGGCCGATATATGGCTTGTTAAGCGATCCCAATATTGGAGAGGCATCGAGAACGTTTATGTCGATGAGTTTATGCAGGTTAACATTGGAGGAACAGCGCAATTAGCGCCAATGCTCACATATGCTTTCGACTTCAACTCGCCAGATCTGCCCGCAGCGGTTTACCAAGAGGTTTTAATGAAGCCAATGTTATACGTTCCAATACTTAGGTGGACTCACGGAAACATATTACTGTTCAACTGTAGGGTTTATCCTCTCAATATTACTGAGGTCAGGCAGGCTATAGCTTACGCCATTAACCGCACAGAGCTAGCTATAGCTGCGTCTCCGCACCCCAATCTGTCATTCCCAGCTAAGTATCCATGTGGAATGACTGCAGATCACATTTCCCTATTCCTAGGTGAAGACTGGGCTAAAAATAACCTAAACAACTACGATTACAATCCAAAGAAGACAGAAGAGCTGCTCAAAAAGATTGGTTGCACTAAGGGTTCAGACGGCGTATGGATAGCTCCTGATGGAAAAACAAGATTTGAGTTTGACCTCTATAATCCGCCCTGGGCTGACTGGGTGCTCTGCGCTGAAAACCTTAAAGCTCAGCTTGCGAGAGTGGGCATTATAGTGAACCCGATAACTATTGATGAGGCAAAGTTCGGCGAAGTCTTCAGAAGGGGAGAGTTCGTGATGGGACTGGAGTTCTTCTTCTTCCAGATACATCCATGGGAGACTTGGAATAGGCATTTTGTGCAGTTTGGAAGGATACCTGAGCTACCTGAGCAAGTTGGCGAGGGCTTTGAGTACGCCACACTTCCGAATGGGACGGTGGTAAGCGTTAAGGACTTAACCGTGGCGCTTGGATCAGCCGTAGATATGGCGAAGCAGAAAGAGGTGCTAAAGACGCTCGCTTGGGTAACAAACTATTATCTGCCTTGGATAACCCTTAGAGAGAAGCCATGCACTTACGTATACTATCTTGGCAGGTGGCAGTGGCCTCCTAAAGGAGATCTCTTCTACCTTTGGCACTCAAAGGATGAATATTATGCTCTTGGCTGGATAATAGCGTCTGGAACATTGAAACCGGTACCGCCCGAGCAAGTCGTGGTCGAAAAACCGGTAGAAGTTGAAAAACCAGTTGAAGTCGTAGTTGAAAAGCCAGTTGAGGTAGAAAAGCCAGTTGAAATTATACCAACATGGGTCTACGGCGTTATCGGTGTGGCGGTTATAGCGGTGATAGCTGCCGTGGTAGTGGCGCTAAGGCGGAGGTGAAAATAGAAAAAATTTTTAAATCTTCCCTTTTTTTATTTTTGGTGGTGGTTAGACCTTGAGGTGGATCGTTAAAAGAACAATTACGCTTTTAACAACCTTCTATATAGCTATTACCTTAACCTTCTTTTTAATACGTTTAATGCCCGGGAACCCTATCGATGTTATGATCAACCAATACATGCAGCAGGGAATGTCTATGGAGCAGGCTAGAATGATGGTCTCCTCACTTTACCAAATAGATTTTTCGAAACCAGCGTGGGAACAATACATTGAATATTTGCAGCTGATTTTTAAGGGTAATTTAGGAGTCTCCTATATCTATACTGGGGTGCCAGTAATAAGAATTATTTCTTATGCTCTTCCATGGACCGTCTTCCTATTGTCCATCAGCATAACTTTAAGCTTTATGCTAGGCATAATCCTCGGAATGTTCGCGGCATATAGAAGAAATACGAAGGCTGATCATACGATCACGTTGCTTTCAACGATAACTAATGCTATACCAAACTACGTTTTAGCGCTTATCTTTCTATTTTTCTTCGCTTGCGTATGGAAGATTTTCCCCATGAGGGGAACCCGTGACCCTAGAATTCCTCCGGGCTTCACTTTAGAATTTATATCTAACATATTTTATCATGCGACATTACCAATACTTTCTTTCCTTATTACAACAGTAGGCAGCTGGATTCTGCAGATGAGAGGTGCAACTATAAGCGTTTTAGGAGAAGATTATATAAAGGTGGCGGAGGCGCGAGGACTAAAGGGAAGAAGAATAATGTTTTCTTATGTTGGAAGAAACGCGATAATACCACTATTCACTAGGCTAGCTATAGCTATAGGCTACATGTTTTCGGGGTCAGTGTTAATAGAGAACATTTTCACTTACGCCGGAATAGGCTATTACTTAACTTATAGCGTTACAGCGAGAGATTATCCTTTAATGCAGGGTTGCTTCCTTATAACAACGCTTGCAATCATATTATCTAATTTCATAGCCGATCTTCTCTACGGTGTCCTTGACCCAAGGGTTAGAATTGAAAGGTAAGGTGGAAAATATGGCTCAGATTAAAGAAATATTGATAAAAACTCTGAAAAAACTCGTATACGATCCACTAAAAATAATATTGAAGAGTAAAAGAGGAACCGTGGGACTCATAATAGTCTCATTCTTTGTGTTAGTGGCCACAGTCGGCCCATTGATAGTGAAGTATGATCCATCAACTGTGAGCTTAAGTGAGGCATTACAGCCCCCCTCCCTTAAACATCCTCTTGGCACAGACTGGTTTGGCAGAGATATATTAGCAATGCTCATAGTTGGCTCTCAAGACGTTTTATTTGTCGGTTTCGTAGCTGCCTTAATAACTACATCAGTAGCTACTTTTATGGGCATCCTTTCAGGGTATATGGGAGGTAAAATGGACTCCGCATTAGTGGCTGTTACGGATATAGTTCTCACAATCCCAAGCTTCCCGCTACTAATTGTCATAGCCTCCGTTTTAAGGACTTCGAACCCAGTGCTGCTGGCTGCGATACTGAGCATAACCGCGTGGGCACCCCTTTCAAGGGCAATTCGAGCTCAAACCCTTTCTTTAAGGGAGAGAGGGTTCATAGAAATGGCAAAATGTCTCGGTATGCCATCAATCCACATTATACTCAGCGAAATACTGCCAAATATAATGCCCTACATAATTATAAATGGCATATTCGCTTTCACGGGAGCAATTTACGCTCAAGTAGGCCTTTTCATGCTCGGATTAGCGCCTTATAAAAGCCAAAACTGGGGCGTAATGCTAAACCTAGCTGTAAATTATGCGGGAGCCGTATTCTCAATAAGGCAAGCTTCCCTTCTGGCCCCTGCAATATGCATTATACTATTACAGATTGGGCTAGTCTTTCTGTCTGGATCTTTAGAGGAAGTGTTCAATCCACGTCTACGCTCAGGCTAAAAATTACGAATGAATGGTGAAGCCAAACATGATTTCTCGCCGCAATAAGCACAATTCAAGTTATTTTTCAAGGCGAATATGGAATGGAGAGATGAAACATCGGAGGTGAAATCATCTCCGAATACGTGATGGAGGCCAGAAAACTAACAAAAGAATTTGAAGTAAGCGTAGGGATGTTTAAGTCTAGGGTAAAAATTAGAGCTGTAGATGAGGTGTCATTTGGCATAAAGGAAGGTGAACAAATAGCGCTAGTAGGAGAATCAGGCTGCGGTAAAAGCACCCTCGGAAGGCTTTTGCTCGGTCTTATAAAACCAAGCTCTGGCCAAGTATTGTATAGAGGAAGAGACATATGGCGCCTCTCCAGAAAGGAATTCGAAGAATTCCGCAGGAACGCTCAGATAATACCCCAGAATCCTTACGATGCGCTTAATCCCGCGAAGAAGTTGTCGGCCGCACTGATACCGCAGATCTTACGCCATAAGATGGCGAGGGGAAGAGACGAGGCGAGAAAAATGGCGCTGGATCTTTTAGAGATGGTTGGCTTATCCCCTCCAGAAGATTTTATAGAGAGGTATCCGAGCAGGTTAAGCGGAGGCCAAATGCAAAGGGTTGTCATAGCCAGAGCAATATCGGTTAAACCTCAATTCATAGTTGCTGATGAGGCAGTATCTATGCTTGACGCATCTCTCAGGGTAGAGATACTTGACATGCTGCATAAAATCGGAGAGGAATTAAAAACAACATTCCTGCTTATAACTCATGATTTAGGGGTGGCAAGATACTTCGCTAAAAACGGAAAAATTGCCATAATGTATCTGGGAGACATTGTTGAAGCAGGGGAAACTGAGGAGACGATACGCAATCCAATGCATCCATACACTAAAGCGTTACTCGCAGCTATCCCGGTGCCAGATCCAAAGATCGCTAGAGAGAGAAAAAGCATTCCGTTGAAAAGCATTGATGTGCCAAGCCTATTAAAACCAATCTCGGGCTGCAAATTTCACACAAGATGCCCATATGCCACCGAAGATTGCGAGAAAATAAAACCAGAGCTCCGGCTGATCGGTAACAGGTGGATTGCCTGCCACTGTGTGTAAATTAGATAAACAACCATAATCGTCCTTTCTGCCTCTAAATTTTTCTACCTCCCAGGTAGGCGTAGTAGGCGGTTAACCTCCTTTAATCCCCTCATTTTATTAGCAACTTTCATCTAATAAAAAGATAAATTATGGATTTTAAAGAGAATCACTGAGAGATGATTGAGACTTGGGGAAGACAGTAAAAATTGGCGAAGTCCACCGCTTGAGAATTGAGGGGAGCTCTGACTTCAAGGCGATGGTGCGTAAAGCCCTTAAACTCATTAAGACCGCCGGCTACTATGACTTCTTAAGAACCTATATTTATTGTATAAGGGAGATTAATGGTTTAACGCAGCTGAGAGTCTCTGAAGCGACAATCTGGGCAAATAAGTACGCTGTTGAAAACCCGGTTGACGCAGCTGGCAGATTTATTCAAGAGGCTTACTACGTACAGATGCAGCTTGAGGAAGAGCGCATAGAGTCGTATCACGCTGGTCTACTGGAGCTTAAATCATTTGAAAAACGCATAGAGTTCCTTAAGAAATTGGGGGAGAAGAGTCGAAAGCTGGAAGTTAAGAATGAATGTGATAGATTATTAAGGATGTGGAATGAAAGCCTACTGATATACTGATCTCTCACCACACATGCGTTTGTCAAGATGAACCGAGAGAGAAGAATCACTTGGCATAATCTTTTCTTGTCGAGAAAAAGATTATGATCAAATTTATAGCAAGCGCTGTGAAATCGCTGTTGTCTCCTCTAGAGCATCTATGCTAGGAAACTAAGTCTCGTATAGTCTATGGTATTTAGTGGCTTCTCGCCAGAAAAGAACCTTCTAAAATCTTCCACAATAACGCCGAATAACATGCTTCTTCTCTCATCGGATAGACCTGCTACGTGTGGCGTGAGAAAAACGTTCTCATCTAAATCATAGAGCGGGCTTTCCGGTGGCAAAGGCTCCTCTTCAAAAACATCTAATGCCGCCCCCGCTATCCATCTTTCTCTTAGGGCTTTGCATAAAGATCTCTCGTCTACTAATGCGCCTCTCGCAGTATTTATGAGGAAAGATGTCGGCTTCATGATTTTAAGCTCCCTTTCACCTATCATATGATATGTTTCAGGTGTTAGAGCCGCATGCAAGCTAACTATATCGGAATTTGACAGCAAGTGGTCTAAATCGGATTTCTCTACACTGTACTTCCTTAACTCCTCAACTGATACATATGGATCAAAAACTAGAATTCTGACATTAAATGGTTTAAGAAGGTTAACGAGCTCACGAGCAACCGCGCCAAATCCAATCAAACCTATAACCTTATTTCTGAGGTCGAAGGTTTCCCCGGATCTCGCTTCCTTATATCTCCAGTCTCTTCTCCGCATGGCGCTTATATGCTGCGGTATAGCCCTTAAACAGTTTAAAATCATGGCTAAAGTGAACTCGGCGACTCCGATGGCTATAGCTGATGCAGCATTAACAACCACTATGCCTCTCTTGAAAACTTCATCTGTAACGTATGGCTTCACGCTTCCCGCAGCATGACCTATGATCTTAAGTTTATCGGCTTTGTCTAAAACTTTCTTAGTGAACCTCGGAGAACCCCAGCTAGTTATGCAGCCATCAACGCCTTTTATAAAGTCTGCAAGCTCGTCCTCACTTAAATTCCTACTATACGGATTAAATTCAACATCAGCAAACTCCCGAAGCTTGTCTTCATCCTCCATCCTTGAGAGTTGCGCATACAGCTCTCTGGGAATCGTTATTAAAACTCTGATTTTCCTGCCCACTCAATCCATCTCCCCGAGCTCATAATTTGTTGAGAATGTGCTTCACATATGCTAAGTCTCTTCTAGTGATCTCTATTATCCTCTCAAGACTTTCATGGTACTCGCTGTGAAGCGATATTGGACCATGAAATTTTATGTCTTTAAGTATTTTAAAAACTTCTTTCCAAGGAACTAACCCTTCACCAAGAGGAACAGTATTTGCAACCCATCCCTGACTAGTCTTAAACCAGCCGAAATCCTTCACAGCGACCATGACTATTCTATCAGAGAGGATATCCATGCCCATCAGCCACCCCGCAAGTCCGCCTTCAACAGCCATATGACCGGGGTCTATATATGCGCCAATATACTTTGGCTCGAATCCATTAAGCATAAGATATACTATTGCTGGCTCAGCTGTTGCAAACATGCCTGAGTGTATATGTAATCCGGCAGTCACCCCGTAGTTTTCGCAGAGTTTTTCGATTCCTTTAAGTTTTCCACGAACTTCCTCAATCTGCTTTCTAATGTTACCGAAACCCCTATACCTCCAGTATCCGAGCTTAATATATTTTATTCCCATGTTTGACGCGGTAGAGAAAGTTTCTTCAGCATATGGTTCATCCGCCGATGTTATAGATGTCGTTATCATGGGCACGCTTAACCCCTTTCCTTCAAATATTCTTATGGCTTCAGGAAGTTTTTCCGGCACATCTCTAGGCTCTATATACCCTTCTGGCCTAACTGTTAAATCGATTCCCTCGAAACCCATATTGGCTGCGAGATCCGCGAACCTTTCCATGGGCATTGACTGAAACATTTTAGAAAATAATACGAGCATCATTACTGTAGATCACCTCCCTAAAAATGCCATTAAAATACTTTTTCTATTGTTGACGCACTTATGAGCTCTACGAGTTTCATGGTTTTAACGGCGTCTTCGAAGTTGGTTTCAGGTTCTATGTCGCTTTTAATACAGTCTATGAAATGCCTATTTTCCTGGAGGAACCCGTAAGTTACGTGAAAGTCTCTGACCCCATCTACGAGGTCAAGATTTTTTATTATCTCCATTTCCCCATAAGGCTTATTCTCCCTAAGTATATAGGCTAGCTGTTTTTCAGGCGGCTCCAGAGGCAAATCTACCATGGCGTATATTCCTCTCGAATGCATCTCAAAATAGTGTACCCGTCCGCCAGAAGAATAGTTTGAGCATAAATGACCTACGCAGCCATTACTAAAAATAAGCAGAGCGTTAAAGCTGTTTGGATAATCCGTGTAAAAGCTCGAAAAATAGCTCGCAACCTTTTCCGGCTCTCCACCCATAAACCTTAAAGCATCGACGGCATGTATTACGTCAGCTACAAGGTGGCTTACCGATCCCCATGGCTGGCTCTCATTCAAAGCATTTTTGTGAAAGACTGCAGAGCAATGAGTTATCTGACCATACTCTTCAACTATGGCTTTAGCTCTCTTGAATACTGGTATAAACCGCCTATTGAATCCAACCATGCTTCTACACTCATTCTTCTTCGCGGCTTCAGCCATCTTTTCAGTCTCAGAAGACGTGATTCCAGGAGGTTTCTCCACAAAAACATGGAGCCCGCGTTTAAGGCATTCAAGAACTATTGAAAACATGGGTTCAGCGCCCGCATAGAAGCTGGTCGGTATAGGTGCCATGATAACGTAAACAGCATCTAAAGGTACTTTGCTGAGCATTTCCTTATAGTCTCTAAATACGCTTTCTATACAATATTTCCCGCTAACTAATTTGAGTCTATCCTCGTTTAGATCACAAGCAGCCTTCAGCTCCACATCGGTGAAGCTTGCAAGCGAGGGATAGTGTACTTTAACTGCATGCGATCCCGCGCCTATAATTCCTATCTTAATTTTATCGCTCACAGATGAACACCTCTAAAGTGATAAACCTAAACCAAGAGACCCATTAAGTATACCCGTCCTTATAAAACCATTTCTAACATTAAACAACTCCTCATATTTTCCCTGAACCTCTGGGAAAGCTAGTGGAAGATACTGCCTAGCATTATATTCAAATCCTTTTATGGGGTTTATCCTAGAAGCAAAACCAGCCGAATGCACTAAGGCTAAGCCTGAACACGTTAAATCTTGAACGCTGTAGGGGACTCCAGCCTCTTCGGCTTTAGCCATTAGTAGCAGGGCTGAGCTATGACATTTACAAGTTTTTAGAGCCACGCCAGACCATCCTAGGCTTAAGGCCAAGTCGAAGCTGCCTATATTGATGACTCCCTCATCAGCCAACACCGGCTTAATCGCTGACACCAACATCATATTAAACCTATATTTCTCTAGATCTCTGTTGACCGGCTGCTCTATGTAAAGTATCCTCTCAAAAACGTCCGGGGCTTCCCTCTTAATTCTTCTAAGATACTCAAGAACATCATCAGGTGATTTATGCATTTCATTTGAGTCAACCGAAAGAAAGTATTCATTTCTGCCGAACTTCTCCTCAAGTTTTTCTTCGGCGATTCTAGCTACAGTCTTAGTTCTCTCCACATCCCAATCTATATCTACGCCATTTAGCTTTATTTTAAAGCAGAAGACGCCATCCCTCTCGATCCATTCTTCTAGGCTGACAGGGAAACCATCCTTAGGATCCTCGGGACTTATCTCATCTTTAGTGAGCTTATCTAGCCCTCCAACGAGATGGAAAACCGGTATCTTTTCCTCGTATCTTGGCTTTATATAATCAGAAATATATTTGCCCCTAAATTTTGATCCGAGATAATAGCTTAAATCTCTCTCCATATACTTGGGTCCGTAACCATCATAGCTACATATATTGTTGACTTTACCAAAACCATCGTGAATAGCAGCATCTATAGGTGATACCGCCACTAGAGACGCTAAGACTGGCAAAGGAGCCTTTAGCTTAAAACTTTCAGAAACATAATGAGTTATCCTTAATATTTCATCCTCAAACCTCATGAACCAATCTATAGGATGTAGATAAATGCCGCTGCCGGACTCTTCCTCTATAGTCTCAGCGTACTTTTCAGCTACGAGTTTCATTGCTTCAAGCTTATCTTCGTGCTCTACTTTTGGATCTGGAAAAGCCCATTCGCACATGAGGGGCATAGACCCGATGCCTTCAGCTTCACCACCCCCCTTCCTCTTAACTAGAACTTTAGCGATCAGAGAAACCGATTCATTAACGATAACTGAGCCGAATTTCAGCGGGGTTCTAAAATTATAGGATACGTAGCTCAGAGATATCTCCCTAATATTTACGTTTGACTCCATATCTGTTACTATCTAAGGCTAAGTAAATATGTTTATAGAGCTCAAATCAAATTATTAAGGGTTTTAAAAACGCAACGCTATTTCTCTGGACTTTCTTTCAGCAGACTTTAATGCTGCTTCAATAAAAGCGATAATTTCAATGGTCTCCTCCGGAGTTACTGGCATTTTACGCGTTTTAAACATTTCAATAACCCTCTTTAACAGTTCCCTATAAATGTATTGTGTGTTTATGCTGGAGGAGACCACATCTCTCTCGCAAAAAGCTGTGAAGCCGTAGACATGCGGACCTTTTCGTATCCCTCTGAAAATTCCTATTCGGTCGTCATGCCATGTGCCGATGACGACATCCCACCCCTCTTTATGGACGCATCTAACTGACTTACAGCCATTTCCCATAATAGTGTATAGCATCTCTATACCATGAATGCCGTAATTGAAGAGCCCAGGGTTCTTTGGATTTAGGATTGCGGGCGAATATGTCTCGGCTCCTAAAACCTTACCTAAGTCTTCCCTAGACTTTAGTTCCTGAACCTCAGGAGCATAGCGAAGCGACGATGATGAGAAGACTGGAGTATTATAAAGATGGGCTAATTCAAAAATCTTTTTTGCATCAGCTACGCTGCATGCGAGCGGCTTATCTATGAATGAGGGTATGCCTGCCTCTAGGAAGGGCTCAACGATCTTCAAATGTAAATCACCCTCCTGTAGCTCTATCATAATTGCATCAACTTTACCAATAACTTCTTCGGGAGAATCTACTATTTCAACGCCAAATTCCCTGAGAGCTTGCGTTCTCTGCGCAATTATATCTTCGCTGGCAAAACTTGAGGGTCCGCAGGGGCAACCTACTGTTACTTTCGCGCCGTAGACCCAATGGTCCTCAGATATACCTATGTGGTTTATGCGCTTCGTAAATTCTACAGCGTGAGAAGTATCAAAACCAATTATTCCGATTCTCATCAAATACATCACCACAACCGTAAGCAACATTAAATTGACTCTGATTCTAAAATAATTAATTATGAGTATTAAGCATTTTATATTCGGAGCGCCCCTTTAAGATTAAGGGGTGTTTTAGTTTAATGGAGGCGAAAAAGTCTTGCATCCATATTTATCCGAGTTTGCCGATCTACCTGTTATCGACTGCCACGTCCATTTTGATGACTGGCGCAATAACGCGAACCTGAAGAGAATGGCTGAGTTTATGGTTAAAGTGGCTGAAGAAGGCAGACTCAACAAGATTTATGTAACTGGAGGTGATGCTGGAATATATTTGAAGTTAAAGTACCCTGGCTTATTTTATGCTGGTGGGTTTGTGCCTTG
Organism: Candidatus Bathyarchaeia archaeon; assembly: GCA_038882715.1. Lineage (NCBI taxonomy): Archaea > Thermoproteati > Candidatus Bathyarchaeota > Bathyarchaeia (SeqCode) > Bathyarchaeia archaeon. The sequence continues at coordinate 94,380 of JAVZNR010000004.1, read as the reverse complement.
GTCAGGCGGCACAGGTAGCATGCCTAATGTCAACTGGGACAACTACATTCGCTCTTTAATCGAAGCAGGTTTTGACGGCGTCGGAGAAATGGGTTCGAAGCCGGTTCCAAAAAGGATACATGTGCCGCTGAACAGCGGGTACTATGAGGGTTTTTGGGGTGCTTGCGAATCCTACGGTTTTCCAGTCTTATGCCATGTTGCCGACCCAGAAGAGTTCTGGGATGAAAATCTAGCTCCAGAATGGGCTAAGAAAAGGGGTTGGGTTTACTATGGCGGAGACTACCCGTTGAAGGAGGAGCTCTATAGGGAGATGGAAGATATCCTAGATAGGCATCCACGCTTGAAGATAGTTCTATGTCACTTCTACTTTATGTCAGCGAATCTTGAAGAGGCAGCCGACTTTCTTAACCGCCATAAGAATGCTAACCTTGATTTAACTCCGGGAATAGAGCTCATATATAATATTTCGCGTAGGAGGGATGATTGGAGAGACTTCTTCATAAAATATCAGGACAGAATATTTTTTGGAACAGATATTGCAACGTGGCAGACGGAGGTCGAAGCGGTCGCTAGAATATGGATAGTTAGGAAATTCCTAGAGTCGGATGAAGAGTTCTTTACTCCGGAAACAGCGGACGAATTACTGACAAGGTATAAAGAACCGTTTATAGGTTTAAAACTGCCAGTGAACACTTTAAGGAAAATATATTCAGAGAACTTTAAGAGACTTTGGGGGAAACAACCAAGAAAAGTAAACGTCGACACTGCGATGAGATTCTTTGAGGAAAGAGGAGAAAAAGAGCTTGTAGAGAGCATGAAAAGCAATTTTTAACTTGGCTCATTTTTTAAGTTAAGTGTCTTTAATTCAATTTATTTCGGGTGTTTGGGTTAATCACCCGGGGGCTCTTCACCGGTTAATAGTAGCTTCCTCATATATTTTAATGCCGCTTTTACGTGCCTATCTACAACTTCAACACCTTGGTGCTCATGATTCTCTAGAACTGGGGCACATTCTTCAGATGCGAGAAAACCATTATAACCTATTCTTTTTAGCTCTCTTATGAAAGCTGGATAATTTATGTATCTACGCATCAAGATTTCGCCGCTTGATAGCTCATCGAAGTCTAGGGAGCCGTAATGTGAGAGAATTATGCCGACATCTTTACAAGCCTCAATCGCTTCATGTATATACTCATCACTCTGATTAGAAAACAATGGGACGTCCAAACATAATTTTACGTTTTCCACGTTGACTTCTTTAACCATTTGAAGAGCGTCTTCATATCCATAGCGTATAACTGGTGGATGATTCTGTAACGCAATGTTTACACCATAGTCTTTTGCCCACCTAGCTGCATCTCTAATTCCCTCAACGCACAGCCGCCACCTCTCAACATCAGTTATAAAGTTGCCTTCATAATCAAATATCCTTCGACCAAAGTCATAAGTGCCAAGACCATCATATCTGCTGGTTCCAGGCCAAGCGGCAAAAACCTTAACCACATCAACCTCTAAGTCCGCTGCTAACTCTATGGCTTCCTTAACCATACAAAGGTTATTTTCTCTGTCCTCTATGAGCGGCCTTGCGAAATTTGACATTGTTTCAATAGCGCAGATTTTAACACCATATGAGTCCGCAACCTCCTTTATTTCCTTTCTATCCTTTTTATTTAGGTCGCATGGAAGCGCTACGGGTCTTTTCGTCTCTATAGATATGCCTTCAAACCCGAGGCCTTTGGCTTTAATTATCTGTTCTCTAAGTGAAAGAGCCCGCCCTCTATACCATAAGCCGCAATAAGTTACCGTAAATAGAGCAAGTTTAATCATAAGCGGGTCCTCCTTTAAGGCGCCACATGATAAACTTTTATGGGAGATTTAATTCTTTAATTTTCCCAATTAAGTAATCATGGGCAGCTTTTGCGTCCTCTCTTTTTCCCTCAAAATTGTACCAGCCGGAATATTTTGCGTCTTTAAGGAGTATAAGAAACTCCTCTATATAGTTGTCACCTTCGCCGAGTGGAACTGGTTCTCCAAATGGTTTGCCTGGCATTCTTTTTGCATCAAGAAGGTGCGTATGGAATATTTTATCGCCCCAACCATTAGCGATGAGAGCTTCCGCCAGCAGAATCGCTAATTTGCCAACGGTGTGAATGTTAAATCCAAAATAATCTGAGTCCACCTTCTCAAGTATTTTTACGGCATTATTTACGGTGTTGGTTACCCGGCTATGTGTAACATCTAGCGCAATTTTAACATCAAGGGACGCTGCATATGCCGTTATATCTTTTAATCCACGGATCACAACGTTTAAAGCCTCTTCCATGCTCATATAGGTAGGTTTATCGGCGCAAGGAAATGGGCGAACTAAGGGTTTCCCTAGTTCAACAGCAAGATCTATAACTTTCCTTAACACTGTAGCATCATCAGGTGAAGGGAGGTGTGGCACAAACTGTCTTACGCTGGGAGGTACAAGGAAATCGCTTGAGGGAGATAGGCAGACGATGCGAAGATTGTTCTCGCTGAGCTCTCTCTTCAATTTATCCATCTCCTCGCTATTAAGTGGAAGAGCATTCTGATTCAAATGGTAGCCAATTGGAGTCCCTAAATGATGCATAACTATTTCAACACCTTTGTATCCGATTTTTCCAATATCCTCTAGGGCTTTTTCTCGCGGCCAGTCCCTATAACCCCATAAACTACAGGACACCCTAACCATTTTTAGATGCCTCAAACCATTTTATTCTTACACTCAACTAATATAATTAACTAAGATTTTTCTCCGTTTGGATAGAAGAAGAATCCATAGTTTAGAAAGAGCACTTTTAAGGAAGGCTCGAATTCATTTCGCATGGAGGTCGTTCGCTTAAGACGAAAGTGCCGCTTGATTTCGCGTTAATAGACATTTTTTATGTCCAAAAATGCTTCGCTCGATCGGGGAGGAGTCGATTTACGCTTCGTTCATGGATAGAAAAATGATCCATAGATAAAATCAGGCTAAGAGAGCAGATGAATATTTCCTATATTCACTTTTCTAAGATATCTTTTCGCCGCGTTATAGCAGTCATAAGCTTGTTTTCTACTTGTAGTTGGCAGGTCGCTCATAACGTATTGCGGATAGAACGCGAGCAGAGTATACGGGATATCTGGGTCTACGCTCGCAATAAACTTAGCTATCTCCTCAACATCCGAGGGATCTATGTAGCCTGGGATAAGAAGGGTACTTGCTGTTAAAACAGGGACTTCCGGTCTTTCCCTAAAGTACTTTTCGCCTATAGTTCTGAAATTTTCAAAGGAAGGCTTGTTTGAGGCTCCGCATAGAGCTTTGTAAATGTTTTCGTCCCATGCTTTTAGATCATACTTTACGATGCCGCCGCTCCTGAACGATAATTCAGCTGCTTTAATAGCAAAACTTTTACTCATGTTTCCATTTGTTTCCCAACATATCCTCAATATACGTTTTCCATCCTCAGCCTTTTTTAGCGCTATCTCGCTGGTTTTTAACGCATGGGGCATTTGAACCGATGGGTCTCCGCCAAAGAAGCATATGCATGAGACCCTGCTATTAACTTTGTCAGCTAACTCCTCACAGCTTAAATAGGGACTTAGTCTCTGAGAGAGAGTTCTGTAATGCCAGTTTTGGCAGAAGAGGCAATCTAGGCTACATGCACCATAGAAGACGGCGAGATTCATATAGCCAGTCTCGGCAGTTGGCTTATAAGCGTACTTCGGATAGCCAGCGCCTGTGCAGCCAGGACAAAACCACCATGCTACGCAGTTCGTCGGCAAAGGGTCATAGTACCATTCTAAAATACCTTTCTCCGGCGTTCCACCTAGACGTGTGAGGGAGCCTTCAACATTATATGAGAGACCGCAGAATCCTTTTTCTCCAGAAGGAATGGCGCATTCATTTCTGCACATTCCACACTTTACGCCTTCCGGGCTTTTTGGTACACTTGATGGTAGATTAAATGATCTGCGTGAAACCTCGCGTACCCTGCTAACCACCTTTAGGGCTTCCTCTGGCTTCTCCTTTATGCATTTTGAGCATACGCCTAGATTACTGGAAACTAGAGGCGAGCTAATGCCGCATACTGAGCATTTTCCCAATATTTTCACCAAAAATATAATTCTAGGACGCTTGTATCTTAACTTTCCCTCAAGTATAAAAAGTTGAGAACAACGATAAAATAATGAGAGCAACCTATTTTTGCGACGAAAATTTCCCCATATTCGATTATAAAGAAATAAGGGGGTTACGTTATTGAGAGTTTCTCATTTATCTCCTTCTGATACTCTTCAACGAGTAAATCCTCAACATCTTTAACTCTGACAGGTTTGTTTAGCTTGGCCGACTCGTAAAAGCCTAAAGGTATCGCCATGTCTTTATACGCTTCAATCGCGTCAACTTCAGGTTTTCCTTTGCTGACCACCGAGTCGTAGAAATCGTATAACTCGATGGCAAATGTATCAGTTATCCCTCTTGGGAAAAGTTTCTCCAAGGTTTCTTTAGGAAGGTTTCTCCGCATCTCTTCTACAAGCGTATCTATAGATTTAGTTTCAATTTTTCCATATTCTGTTTCCAGGTGAATACCATCATCTGAAAGGTTTCCCTTTGAGCCACATATGGTGTGCATGTAGATCCTTTTAGCTGGCGTTGCCCGTGTCCAGATCCACTGAGAAAAAACATTTCCTTCATATCTTATTATCGCTATGGTCATGTCGTCAACCGTCACTTTCACATTCTCCTTAACCGGGTCAAAAGTATGGCACATGGCGAAAACTTCTATCGCCTCCCTACCAAGCTGATATCTATCTAGATCCGCCCAATGTACACCTCCATCAAAAACCCAGCTTCCACCAGCGGAAAACTTATCTTCTCTCCAGCCCCATGGCTTAGGACCCCAGCTCATGGCAGACCATAGGACGATACGTGGCTCGCCGATCAGCCCTTCTCTTATAGCCCACCAGAAAGCTCTCTCTTTTTGCGCTCTTCTATAATTCTCTGCGACAGCCAGCACCTTATTATGTTTCGATGCTTCATCAATGATACGTTTTGCAGCCCTCATGGTTATCGCTAGTGGCTTCTCGATAATTACATGTAGCCCTCTCTCTAAACATTGAGAAGCTACCGTATGATGTATGTTGTGCGGTAAACATATGTCTACAGCGTCGAGGCTCTCTTCCCTAAGCATTCTATCGATATCTGTGTAGACTCTCGGTTTAGAATCCTGGAAATAATGGATTAAATTAGCCTTCTCTTCAGCGTTTTTCTCAGCAACGTCACATACCGCTTTTACGTTAAAGATCTTTAGTCCCGATGTGCTTAGGGCGCGGAGCCCTCCAATGTGCGCATTAGATATTCCACCGCATCCTATTAATGCAATATTTATTTTTTCCATGGGTTTAAGATTAACCTTATGCCAATTTAAGGATTATGGATAGACGGGTTTGAACTAATGTCGGCTAAGCTAAAGATTTAAATTTTCAATAATAATCCTCTGATAAAAGGAGGTTTACTTTATGGGTAAACTGGAAGATGAAATCTTAAGCCTTCTAAAGGAGTCTGAACCTTTAACTCTAATGGAGATAGCTGAGAAATTAAATAAGGCGCCTAAAGCCGTCTTTAGGTCTCTGCGTAAACTCTTTGAGGAAGGTAAAATCGGCTGCGATATAAGAACGAGAAGATACTACTTAGAGAAAAACTATGAAAAACAGGAAGAGGAAGAAGCTACCGATGTTGACGATCTTTAGTTCCCAAAGATATTTATTAGCATTCAGCATAAATATTTTTGTCAGAATGGGGGGTTTAATTTGAAGATAGGTATATTCACAATACTGTTCAACGAGCTAAGTCTCGAGAAAGTCTTAGAATACGTCTCAAAGCTTGGCTATGAGGCTGTAGAGATAGCCGCTTGGAAAGGAAGCAATCACATAAATATAGAGAAGATTCTTAGTGGAGGCGCATCCGAATACAAGAGGACCGTGGAGAAATATGGTCTAATGATTTCAGCATTGAGCAACCATCTCGAGGGACAACTTGTTTTAGGCCCTCACGACGAGTCGACCGATGAATGGTTTAAGGGGACCCCTGAGGAAAAAGTTAAGTACGGTGTGGAGCGCATGAAGAAGACGGCCGAAGCCGCCGCAGCTCTAGATGTCCCTGTAGTAAACGGTTTTATTGGGGCTCCAAACTGGGGCGCATGGTATATCTTTCCGCCAGCATACGAGAAGATTTTTGAGAGGGGATTTGAGGTTTTCGCTGAGCGCTGGGGAGAAATCCTAGATCATTTTGCGGCTCACGGCGTAAAGTTCGCGCATGAAGTTCACCCGCAGGAGCAGGCTTATAATATTGAGACAGCCGAACGAGCGATTAAAGCCATAAACGGTAAGAAAGAGTTCGGCTTTAATTTTGACCCGAGCCATCTTGTCTGGCAGGGCATTGATCCAGTAGTGTTCATCAAAAAATTCGGTGACAGGATTTACCATGCGCACGCAAAAGACGCTGAGCTTGTTAAAGAGAATCTTCCAATATCTGGTTGCATACCTACCGGCTCATGGCGTAGACCGGATAGAGGTTTTAGATTTCGTGTCGTCGGCTGGGGCGACGTGAACTGGAAAAGGATATTGACGGCTTTTGTTGAGGTTGGATACGATTATGTATTAAGCTATGAGCATGAAGATCCGGTTATGAGCAGGGAAGATGGCTGCGAGAAATGTATAGCTTTCTTAAAGCCTTTAATCATCAAAGCTCCATTAGAGAAGGTTTGGTGGTGAGATAGCGATGCCTGAGGAGAAGGAAGTAGGTTTCGTAAGGATGGGTAAGGTTGCAGGCGAAGTGAAGGAGATTAAGGAGATAGGCGTAGGCTTACTTGGCTACGCATTTATGGGTAAAGCTCACGCAAACGCGTATATAAAGATGCCAATATTCTTCTATCCTCCCCCTGCGAAGCCAAGATTAGTAGCAATATTTGGAAGGACTGAGAAAGCTGTTGCTGAGGCCGCTAAAAGATATGGGTTCGAGAAATATTATACTGACTGGAGGGCGCTGATTAAAGACGAAAACGTTGAGATAGTGGACAACGGATTGCCGAACAATATGCATGCCCCTCCAATTATCGAAGCTGCTGAAAGTGGGAAGCATGTTCTTTGCGAAAAACCTCTGGCAACCACCGTGAAAGAAGCTGAAGAAATGTATAGGGCGGCTGAGAAGGCCGGGGTCAAACACATGACGGCTTTCAACTACCGATTTGTTCCGGCAATAAGATTATCTAAAAGACTTATCGATGAGGGTTACATTGGAAAGATTCTACAGTTTAGAGCTGTTTACCTTCAGGAGTGGATTATGGATCCCAATTTCCCACTTGTTTGGAGACTTCGTAAGGATGTAGCGGGGGCAGGAGCCCTAGGGGACTTAGGCTCACACATAATAGATTTGGCCAGGTTCCTTATCGGGGAAATTTCCTCTGTCTGCGGTATGACGGAGACATTTATTAAAGAACGTCCATTGCCAGAAGACCCATCAAAGAAAGGGCAGGTTGATGTCGATGACGCCTTCATCTCACTTGTCAGATTTAAGAATGGGGCGATAGGCAGCTTAGAGGCTTCAAGGTTCTGCGCTGGAAGGAAAAACTACCAGAGAATAGAAATTCATGGCACAGAGGGCACAATATGCTTTAACCTTGAGAGACTAAACGAGCTAGAAGTATATTCGAGAAAAGACCCTGCAGATAGAATGGGTTTCAGAAATATCTTGGTCACGGAGACCGTTCATCCATATATCGAATACTGGTGGCCTCACGGCCACATAATTGGATGGGAGCACACATTTGTCCATGAGATCCATCACTTCATAGATTGCGTAGTTAACGATAAGCCGATTGCACCTTTAGGCGCAACCTTCTATGATGGATTAAAGTGCCAAGAGGTTATGGAGGCAATACTAGATTCCGCAGAGAAAGGCAGATGGATAAATGTCCCTGAATGAATTGCCCCCTAAAACACGTGAAGGAAGGGTCATCGCTGAATAACAGCAAGGGAACGTTTGAAAAAATCGTTGATGGTTTAAGGAGAAGATACGAGAGTTTAACTGGGTACAGAAGCCAGCTTTCCTGGAAATTTTATCAAGGTGAAGCCCTAGAAGCCTATGATCCCAACTTTGATGATTCACGATGGCAGCAAGCTAAGTTACCTATGGTATTTGATGCTCGGAAAGGTGAAGGGTGGCTTAGATGTAAAATAACTGTCCCAGAAAAAATTGATGGAATAGAGGTTCCGGGATCTGTTGTAAAACTTCATTCATCAGCAATACTCGGTAAAAGCGAGGTGTTCGTTGACGGGCGACGTGTTTTAAGTGCAGACTATTGGCTGGAGCTCAGACCAAGAGTAATTTTAGACGAGAGAACAGAGTCTGGAAAAACCTATGTTGTAGCGATACATTTATTTCCGAAGCATGAACCAATCCATGTACCGCAATTCTACGTGACCTATAGCAACATTGAAAAGATAGCGTTTGAAATAGAGTCTTTCATAGAAGAAATTAGATTCGCAAGGGTTTTAAACAAAGATTTTACAGATAAAATATTGGAAAAATTCGATCTTAGCGCCATTGAAGGAAGTTTTCAGCATCTGCTGAATGAGATTGATAAGGTTCGAAGGGAGATTTCGCCTCTCTCTGCTGAGGCAAAAAAATTTAGGGTTCATTTGGTGGCTCATGCTCACATAGATATGAACTGGCTTTGGCCTTGGGAAGATACGCTCAACACCATTAAAAATACTTTTTCCACGATGGTTAATCTAATGGACAAATATGGCGATTTTCACTTCTCGCAGAGCCAGGCGGTAACTTATAAGACCGTTGAAGAGAGTTTCCCAGATTTATTTGAGAGGATAAGGCAATATGTTACGAGGGGTAACTGGGATGTAACTGCATCTATGTGGGTTGAAGCGGACTTAAACATGGCTGGCACTGAAGCACTACTGAGACAATTCTTATACGCAAAACATTATGTTTACGAGAAATTTAATGTGAAAACTGAGGTCTGTTGGGAGCCGGATACATTTGGCCACATATGGACCCTGCCACAGATTTTAAGAAAATTCAGTATAAAATACTACTATTTTATGCGCTGTGGTAAAGGTCATCCTATTTTCTGGTGGGAGGGGCCCGACGGATCAAGGGTTTTAGCTTTCACAAGCATTTATAATAATTTTGTGGCTCCGAGAAACATAATAGATCTAGTTTTAGATCTCTACGAGCGCTACGGCCTTAAAACCAGCATGTTTGTCTATGGCGCAGGCGACCACGGTGGAGGAGCTATGGTGGAAGATATCGAGAACACGTATGAGATGCGGAAAAAACCCACCTTACCAGACTTAGTTTTTAGTTCAACACATAGATTCTTTAATGAAGTTAGAAAAGAGATCGAAGATCGAGGTTTACTAATACCAGTCATTAATGATGAACTACAGTTCACTTTTGATGGATGCTACACTACTCATGGCGACGTCAAAAAATATAATAGGCTGTGTGAATCTCTACTCATTGACGCTGAGAAAATATGCGCTATAACCGGATCCGGCGATAAGAGTGATTTGAAGGGCTTATGGTTAAAAATGCTCTTTAACCAATTCCATGATATTCTTGATGGGAGTGGAAGCCCTGAAGCATATATATACCCAATAAATCTCTATCAGGAAACGTTTGAAGCTGCCAAAAACTTAATAGATCTTAAGGTGACGAACTTCTCTAAAAAGATAAAGTATTCGAGAGCTGGCATACCCATAATCGTCTTCAACACTCTTTCTTGGGATAGAACAGATATAGTGAGAGTAAAGGTTCCTAAGAATCTTCTTCCAAAGAATGCTGTCGCAATATCTTATGATGGTAAGGAAAGGCGACCGATTCAGATCCACGAAGATGAATTATTATTTTTAGCCAGCGTTCCACCACTAGGTTACAAAGTATATTATATAGTTGAAGAACCTTCCACTGAAGAAAACAGTTCAAGCTTACTAGTCCAACATAATCTGCTTGAGAACGACCACTTTAAGATCGAGATAAATGAGGGTTCAGGCACAATAAAAACGCTGTATGATAAGGTGAACGGAAGGTTTGTATTCAAGGAGGAGCGGTACCCCTACACTAAACCCGTATTCAGCAATTTAATGCAAATTTTATATGAGACGCCTCATCCAATGTCGGCATGGATAATCGGGCCAATATCTCGTGTAGAGAATCTTATAAGGGGGGCTAAAACAGAGGTCATAGAGAAAGGTCCAGTAAGAGCTACGATCAAGGTCTCTTGGAAGCATAGCAACTCTGAAATTACCCAATATATAAGTCTCTATAACGGTTTGCCTCGAATAGATCTCCGGATGCTAATTAATTGGCAGGAGTTAGCGGATGATGAAACTGACGCTCCCATGCTTAAGGTCTCCTATACACCCATGCTTAACATGTCTAAAGCCACGTTTGAGATACCTTTTGGATACATTGAAAGGGTTCCGGATGGAACCGAGTATCCCGCGCTGAGATGGGTTGATCTATCCGATGACGAGTATGGTCTAAGCATAATAAGTACCTGCAAGCACGGGTTCGATGTGAAAGGTAATACTGTGAGAATGACGCTTGTCAGAACCAGCTATAGTCCCGATCCTAAGCCTGATCAGGGAATTCATGAAATAACTTACGCGTTATACCCGCATAAAAACGATTGGAAGAGGGCGCTGACATTTAGAAGAGGGTGGGAGCTAAACCATCCACTAATAGCATACGCGGTTCCAGATCGGAGAGAGCATGGCAGCGCAGATGAGGAGATGAGCTTCATCAACGTTAAGCCAAGCAACATAGTCGTTTCATGCTTTAAGGAGGCTGAGGAAGGAAACAGCTTGGTGGTTAGGGTTTACGATGCTTCTGGCGAAGGAGGCCTGATGGAAATACAATTTAGTTTTAGTGTAAAGGAGGCTTATGAAGCGGATTTAATGGAGGAGCCAATAAGACCTCTCGAAACTCTCGATAATAAAATTAGGCTACAGATCAATCCATTTGAAATAAAGACTTTGCTAATTAAACCCTCTTGAGAACAACGCTGAAGCAGTAACTTATCTTGCCCCTAATGCCCTTATTTTATGTCTTTCAGTATGTCGGGCCTATCGCTAGCTATTCCATCAACACCTTTTTCGGCATACTCCCGAGCTTCTTCCGGAGTATTTATTGTCCATACAACAACTTTTAGGCCGTTCTCATGGGCCTTTTTAACGAAGGATGAGTGGACGAATCTATACATTGGAAACAGATACTGTGCCTTAAGCGATAGAGCAGTTTTTATTGGATCTTTGTGCTTCACGTAGATTAAACCGGTTTTGACGCTATCACTCAATTCTCTAATTCTTCTAAGGGCTTCCTCATGGAATGAGATTATTATCACGTTGTCCTCTAAATCCCTCTTCCTAACGATCTCTAGGACTTTATCCTCTGTTCCGATCTCCTTTAATTCTATAAGTATTCTCACTTTTCTGTCGAGAAAATCAAGGGCTTCTTCTAAGGTTGGTATCTTTTCGCCTTTCTCAGTAGACAGCTCCTTGATCTCCCTGAGCGTTAATTCGCTAACTAATCCTTTACCGCTCGTTGTTCTGTCAACTTCCGCGTCATGGATAACCACTAACTCACCGTCTTTGGTTCTTCTCACGTCAAGTTCAATAGCGTTCACGCCTAACTCTAAGGCTCTTTTAAAACTGCGTATAGTGTTTTCAGGCTCATATGCTTTAGCGCCTCGATGACCAATCTTCAGCTCTAGCATACCTTAATCACCCTTCTACCTACTCTTTTTCCTCAACAACTATTTTACATTTCGCTACCAAAGCCGCTATGACGCCTAAAGCTGCCACCCAAGGGGCTAACAAGGCACCTACTAGGCCGACCGTTACCGGCATCTCAAGGAGAGTTTCATCCTTTTCATTCTTAACTATTATCTTGGTGACGTTTCCTTTGTGAATTATCTCCTTTATTCTGTTTATTAGATCGTCCGACGAAACCTCGTAAACTGTTCTTTTTACTTCTTTTTGCGGTGCCCCGCAATATGGGCAGTAATTTGCATCCCCAGATATTTCTTTACCACACCTTATGCAATAAACCATTTTAGATCACTCAACCATTTCTAAATGTACAATACGCCCTTATATCACCTTTTACTCTAAAACTTTCATAAATTTTATCCCGTCGCTTCCAGCACCGTAATAATTTCTTAAAATCCCGACGACAGAATATTTGTGCTTAAGGTATAGGTTTATGGCGGCAATATTATCCTTACGCGCTTCTAGATAACATGCTTTAGCTCCACGCTTCCTTAAACTTTCCTCCATTGATTCTAACAGGCGCGACCCTATGCCTCTTCGCCTATATTCAGGCTCAACATTTATGGAATATATGTGTCCAACACGTTCACTCTTAAAAATCTCTATAGAAGCCACTATAAACCCGACAATTTTATTCTCCAATATGGCAGCTAACGTTATAAACTCAGGATCCTCAACAAACCGCTCTATAAAAGAATATGGAAAAGCGTCTTCGCGGAAGCATCTAACCTCTATCTCATATAATCTTTTTAAGTCTGATTTCTCAGCTTTCCTTATTACTAGATGACTGAGCACACTATAATATATGTTGACCATAAATATAAGCGCACTTAGATTTTGAGGGGGCGATGAAACGAGAGGTATATACGTATTAGTCATATCAGTTGAAAAGGAAATAAATATAAGGGTCGGTTCTCTCGGCGTGCTAACCTTCGGTAGCGGGCTCTACGCTTACGTAGGTTCAGCTCAAAGCAGCTTAGAGAAAAGGGTGGCTAGACATTTCAGCAAAGAGAAACGGATATTTTGGCATATAGATTACCTGCTTAATAATGAGCATGTAAAGATTCTAGGCGTATTTTTTAAGGCGGCTCCAAAAACTGAGGAATGCTTATTGGCGAGGGCCATGGGCGAACTATATAAGCCAGTGAAAAGTTTTGGCTCATCGGATTGTGGTTGCCTGAGCCACCTATTTGAAATAGACGATTGTGAAGGCCTCAGCGAATTTTTAAGAAGAATGGGGTTAACAACCTTAAAATTATAGGGCTGCGCTAAGTATTGTGAAGGGGGAAGAACGCAAGCATGGGAATTAAAATTCGAATGTTAGGGGTGCTGAAAAAAGTCTCTGGAAGGGATGAGGTATCTCTTAATTTAGATGGAGAATTAAAGATTAAGGAGATCATTAAAAGAATTTTAGAGGAGATAAACACGCTAGGAGATGTCTTGCTAGATCCAGAGTTGAAGGATCCGCGCCCTAACACGATAATACTTGTCAACGGTAAGGATATAAATCTGATAGATTGTTTAGAAACGCGGATTAAAGATGGAGACGAAATAGTCCTTATCCCCGTCGTGCATGGCGGTTAGGGCAAACTTTACATGAATCACCTCAGCTCTTCTATCAAAGGAGAGAAGAATTAAGCTTAAATTTAACGCCAAATATATCTTTTTAACCGAGGTGTAAAAATGATAGGTTTTTCAAGCCTAGCTTCTCTCCCCCGCTTAAGGAATTATAGAAGCCGCAGAATTTCAAGCTATGATAAGACCGGAGGGAACATGGATGCTTGGTTGATTAGGGAAGGTGAGAAAAAGACTATAGCCGACATTGAGGGGCCAGCGTGCATTAAGCATATCTGGATGACGCTTGGAATCCCGCAGGAAGACTATCTACGCAGGATAGTTTTAAGGTTCTACTGGGACAATTGCCCTGAGCCGAGCATTGAGTGCCCTATAGGAGACTTCTTTGGTATGGGCCATGGGATGCGGAAGAACTTCGTTTCTTTACCGCTTCAAATGAGCCCTCAGGATGGAAAGGGATTTAATTCATGGTGGCCTATGCCATTCAAAAATAGGGCTATTATAGAGGTTGAAAACCAAGGCGAAAAAGAATATTGGCATTACTTCTACATTGACTATGAGATTTATAGCTCTATTAAAGATGTCGAAGATTTAGCGTACTTTCACGTTCAATGGAGGCGAGAGGCGGATACTGATGGATGGGCTTATAGAGAAAGGCTTAGCCCACAGACAATGACGAGGGATCCCAGATGGTATAATAGGGATGGCAAACATAACTACGTGATTCTTGAAGCTGAGGGGAACGGCATATACTGCGGTGCACATTTAGATATAGATTGCTTCGTCCGGAACCCAGATGATTGGTACGGTGAAGGCGATGACATGGTTTTCATCGATGGCGAAGAGTGGCCCCCATCAATCCACGGAACTGGAACAGAGGACTGGTTTAACTGCGCCTATGGCCCGCAACAAGAATATAATGCCCCATATCATGGCGTAATCCTGTATAGCGGAACAAAAGGATGGCCTTGGAAGAGAAAGCAGACCGTTTACCGCTACTATATTGAAGATCCGATTAGATTTTATAAGAGCATAAAGGCGACAATTGAACATGGCCACGCAAACACCCTAACCCTAGATATTTCGAGCACAGCCTACTACTACCTATCAGAGCCGAAAAGAGGAGGCCCTCCATTACCACCGGTTAAGAATAGGCTGCCTAGGCCTGACGAAGAAATATATGTGCCGGAAAAATAGGAGTTTTATCTCTTTAACTACCATGGTAATCTACCATATTTTTTAACATAGTTTACTAGACCACCGTTAACCAAGATCTCTAACAAGGCTGGTGGCATGGGTTTAACTCCATAGGTTTCGTTACGAGTTAAGTTCCTTATATATCCCTTGGCGAGATCCACGTATAAGATGTCCCCATCCGCTATCCTGTACGCTTCCTTGCACTCAAGGGCTGGCAGCCCTATGTTTATCGCATTCCTATAAAATATTCGGGCAAATGACTCAGCTATAACCGCGCCTATGCCTATACGCTTTAAAACTAACGGAGCCTGCTCGCGGCTTGAGCCACATCCAAAATTTTTCCCGGCCGCGATAATATCGCCTTCTTTCACCTTCTCGGCGAAACCAGGTATTAAAGCCTCCATAGCATGTTTTGACAGCTCATCTATATTGGTTATGCTCAGCTTATATTTTCCAGCAATAATTAGATCCGTATTTATGTTGTCGCCAAACTTCCAAACACGACCCTTAATGCTGGCATCCAACGGCACTCGCCTCCTAACGCCTCAATAATATTCTCGGGTCGGTTATTTTTCCTTCTAGGGCAGTCACCGCCGCTGTTGCCGGAGAAGCCAAATATATTTCCGCATCGGTACTGCCCATTCTACCCTTAAAGTTTCTGTTAGAAGTTGATAAGCATACCTCTCCCGGGGCAAGTATCCCTTGATGCGCACCCGCGCATGGCCCGCATCCCGGGTTGCAAACTATGCAGCCCGCCCTCACAAAGATTTCTATTAACCCCTCCTTTAGAGCTTGCAGATATATGCTTTTGGATGCGGGAGCCACTATCATGCGAACGCTCTCCTTAATCTTTCTCCCCTTAAGTATTTCAGCCGCTATTCTTAAATCCTCTAGGCGCCCATTCGTACATGAGCCGAGAAACACTTGATCAACCTCCTTTCCTTCGACATCCTTAACAGGTTTCACATTATCAACCGCGTGTGGACAGCTGATCATGGGCTCAAGGTCTGAAACGTTAAGGTTAATTTTCTCAGCATACTCAGCATCCTCATCGCTCTTCAACGCTCTATATTCCTTATTTCCTAAACCGCGTATAAATTCCAGTGTTTTGTTATCGGGCTCCACCATGCCGGTTTTAGCGCCCATTTCAACAGCCATGTTACATAATGTTAAGCGCCCATCAACGCTCATTTCCCTAACCGCCGCCCCGCGATATTCTATGGCTTTATATGTTGCACCATCAGCTCCAACAATCCCAATTATTTTTAATATGACGTCTTTGGGCAAAACCATCGGTGATAAAGAGCCATCCACTTCAATCTTTAAGGTTTCCGGAACCTTAAACCATAACCGTCCAGACATGAACACCGCCGCCATCTCTGTTGAACCTATACCTGTTGCGAAGGCTCCTAAAGCGCCATACGTGCATGTATGCGAGTCCGCGCCAACAATAAGCGACCCTGGATAGACAAGCCCGGATTCAACCATGATTTGGTGGCATATTCCAGATCCAGCCTCGTAGAGAACGGCTCCATACATACGTGCAAATTCACGCATAACCTTGTGTACTCTTGAGAAATTTTCATTAGAGCTGGGGGCAACATGGTCTATGGCTAAAACAACCTTTGACGGATCCCAAAGATTTTTACCACCCATTTCTTTAAAGGCTTCGATTGCTAGAAGCGCGGTTCCATCATGAGCCATAGCTGCGTCAACCTTTGCTATCACGATGTCGCCAGCATAAACATCCTTCCCGGACGCAAAGCTAAATATCTTTTCTGAGAGCGTTTTCCCCATACCTAATCGACCTAGCCTAAAAAGATTAGAGGACTAGGTAATAAAATTATTGTCAAACAGATGATGAGAAACGTTGATGCTTTTGTATCCACTTAGACCTGCCGGAAAATATTGGACAAAACGCTTAAAGCGATATCCCTCTACCTTATAAATGTCTCTAAACTTCCAATTAGCATGGGGAGGATTTAAAAGTGATTGAGGGAGAACTTAATTTAAGTGAAATTTTAAGGTTGCTAAGCAGAGCTTCCGTCGCAACAGCTTACAGTCTTTTAGGAGAATCAAGGGCCAGGTACCTGCTTTCTGGAGTAAAACCTTTGCTGCCCGACATGAAGGTTGTAGGTCCCGCTTTAACGATACAATATATAACATACGAAGAGGCAAGCAAAGAGGGATTTAAAGGAAACGCTGTTCACGAGGCATATGACTCAATTAGAGGCGGAGAAGTAATAGTTGCGGCAGCACTTGGCAGAAGCGACGTAGGGGTATTCGGCGACTGCATAACATTCGGCTTTAAGGTTAAAGGCGCCGCGGGCATAGTTACGGATGGAGGTATAAGGGACAGCCCATATATAATGAAGCTTAATTTCCCCGTGTTTGCAAGGAACACAACGCCTGAACATATAGGAGGTGTAATTGTACCGTACAAAGTTAACGGCGACATTGTATGTGCGGGGGTTCACATAAGGCCGGGGGACATAATAATGGGCGATGCGGACGGGGTTATAGCCGTACCGAGGGAGAAGGCTAAAGAAATAGCTGTGAAGGCTAGCGAGGTTGAGATTAAAGAGGACGCTATCAGAAGAATGATAGCTTCAGGAATACCTTTAAGAGAGGCCTATCCACCTAGACCAGATCTATTGGAAAAATTCCTTGAAAAACGTTCCTAGGAAGAAAAGGGAGAAAAAGAAAATAATAGGATTTCTAATATTTTTCTTTAAAGAATGTTTTCTCGATAGCTTCAGCAAGCCCCTTCATATATCCGAGGGCAAGAACCTTTCCTATCATGTAGTATCCGGGGTGCCCTCCAAGGAGACATTCGAAGAGCAGGTCAGCTATGGTTTTTGGCGCATGGTCAGGTCTCATAGGCCCCTCAAACCCAACCTCATAGTAGGCTTTCATGGCTTCAAACATATCGACTCTACCAGCCGGATCATCGTGGAAGATTTCTTGAAAGCCGCCGGGCTCATGTACTGAACCTACAACGTTTCTAAAGTGGGCAAAGAAAATTTTCTTTTTTCTACCAAAATGCCTTATTGCTGCTGGAACATCAACTCCCATTTCCGCGAAACATCCCTGGCAGAAACATACGCCAACGTTATCGCTAGGAACAATATTGAGTAGCTTATCGAAAGCTTCTACGCTTCTAAGTATTCGCGGAAAACCTTGAATAGGAGATATTGGAGGGTCATCCGGATGAAACGTTATTACAACGCCAGCTTCCTCGGCCGTTGGAACAACATTCTTCAGGAAGTACTCAAGGTTCTTCCAAATGTCCTCTTCCCTATATGAGCCGAATCTAACGGTTGGCGGGATATCCTTAACAAGGCTGTAATCGAAGGCTGTTGAAGTTGCCCCTCCTCTAGTCGGCTTATCAATCTCAGTCCTCCAAATCATGTTTGGAACCGGAGGCATATGTTGCGGCTTTATAACCTTTATACCTGCCTTACCCAAGTTCTCTAACGATTTACAGAAGTTTTCGAGCTGCTGCTCTTTTCCTGGCAGATTATATATTATCTTCTCTATCGGAGGGCCGTCTTCAAGCACCTCCAGCTTTAAACCATAGCTTTCAACATGTCTCTTAATTTGGACTATGTCTCCGTACTCCCAGACTTCCGAGCCTTTTGGCGTTGGAGGCCCGTGACCTATAACATCTGTACAGCCCAATTGTCTCATGAGAATCAGGTTCTTTGTGTCATAGATATCGCCGAAGGGGAGAATCACAGCGAACCGCATTTTAACCATGCTATCACCTATTCTCTTATTTTTCTTTTCCGACAATTAATAAGAGTTGCGCTCAGCTCTAAAAGAAGGAGTATAAGGGCTACTTTCTCTTTCTCCTGCCAGCCCTCTTAGCAGCTATTAGACCAACTTTTCTTCCAGGAGGTGCATTACGAGAAACTGTTGTAGGTTTTCTAGCCCCTCTTCTACCGCTTCCAAAAGGATGCAAAGCGGCTATCATCGCTCTGCCACGCACCCTTGGATACTTATGCCCCTTTGCTCTCATCAAGTGGAATTTTTTGCCAGCTTTTACAAAAGGCTTTTCTACTCGGCCAGATGCCGCTACGACACCTATCGTTGCTAAACATGAATCGTTAATGTAGCGGGTTTTACCTGATGGAAGAGATATAAGCGTCCCTTCAGGAGTATGCGATATCACCGTGGCGTACGCTCCAGAAGCACGTACAAGTCTTCCTCCATCACCGGGTAACGTCTCTATGTTGCATATTGTCGTGCCTTCGGGGATTACTCCAACTGGAAGAATGTTGCCAACATTTATTGATGCCTTTCCGCCAACCTCTATTATTTGCCCTTCATGAATCCCTTCCGGAGCCACGGTATAATATCTTTCCCCGCTTTCGAGCTCTATATGGGCTAATGGAGCGCCTCTGCCAGGGTCATGAATTAACTCTAATATCTGTCCCTTCAGAACAGTATTAAATATATTGATTTTTGACAGATTTGGATATTTCGCTGGGGCAACGCGTTTATGCGTTGAGGCCCTAAACGTTGAGGAGCCTCTTCCTCTCCTTTGAACCAGTATTCTTTTCCCCATTTCACTCTCACCTACTAGAATATACCTAGCTTAACCGCTAAATCCGTCGCACTATACTCTTCAGTCAGCTTCACATAAGCTTTCTTAGTTCCTTCCCTAGTTATCGACGTATTAACGCTACTAACTCTGACCTGATATAGCTCTTCAACGGCCCTTTTTATGTCGCCTTTAGTTGCCTTTCGACTTACAATGAAAACTATCTTATTTTCTTTCTCGATTAAGCGGCTTGTAACCTCAGTTACAAGCGGGTAGATGATGATTTCATGAGGATCCATTCTCAATCCACCTCTTTAACTAAAATAGTTTTTCTAAGTTCCTCAATACTAGATCTAGTCCAAATCGTTAGTCTCCCTGGATGGGCGCCGGGAGCCAATAACTCAGGATTTAAATCCTTAATATAAACAACATTTACTCCTGGAATATTTCTGGCAGCCCTAAATATGCCATCATCTTTAGACACAACTATTAGCGGTCCAACAGCCATCTTTTTTCTCCTACCACGCATTTTACCCTTACCGCTTCGAACCTTCACGCTCTCAATAACCCTTTCAACATCTGACCAAACGCCAAGGTTTATTAGCGCGCTTCTTAAATCCTTCGCCTTCTTTATGCTTTCGAGGTCGTCCACGACGACTAAGGGTATTTCCGGAACATTGTCAACTATATGGCCTCTAGCTTTAACTATGTCTCTCTGCGCCGACGCAGCTATAGCTGAAAGCAGCGCTAGCTTTTTCTCCTTTTTAGGAATCTTCTTATAAATTTTCTTTTCAACTACTGGCGGGTGAGCAAGCCTTCCTCCAACGATTCCAGGGGCAAACGCCGCCCTTCCAGTGTCTAAACGTGGGACTCTTGAGAGCCCATGGCCAACACCCCATGATTCAGCCGTCGTCCTTTTTCCAGCGTACGGATCTCTGCCCTTAGGCTGAAGCCTATGGGATTGAAGGGCGATGACAGCGCGTTTTATAACATCTGGTCTAAAAGGGGTTCTAAAAACATCTGGTAATCGGATTCTACCAGCCTCTTTCCCCTCTAGATCAAAAACTCGAGCAAAGAGCCTCGCCATGTCACATACCCACCCTAAACTCCCTGCTGAGATTCAAGTGAAGTAAAGAGGATCTGTGGCGGCGTCTCAACTGCCTTCTTTGGCGGGCGCGCAGGATATCTAAGCCTTATTAACCTTTTAGCTGGCCCGGGAACGCTTCCACTCAGCATTATATATGGGCCTTTAACGGGTCCATAGTGTAGGAAGCCCCCCTTAGGCGTAACCTCTTTCCCATCTTTACCAATTTTCATTATACGCTTATTATACTCGGTTCTTTGATGGAAACCCATCTGACCAGCTCTCGGAACAGTATATATAACTCTTTTCATACCCCACGGACCTAATGTTCCAACGCCTCGCTCCGTCTTACGGCTTTTATGCTGAAGTGTTCTTACACCCCACCTTTTTACCGGTCCCTGGAAGCCTTTGCCCTTAGTTACTGCTATGACGTCTACATACTGGCCTTCCTTAAAAACCTCCTCTACTGATATTGTCTTACCTAAAATTTTCTTCACGTAATCGAATTGTTCCTTTATTGTTCCTCCGCCTATCTTTATCTCCATCAAATCTGGCTTCTTTTTAGGAATGTTTGCTAATTTCGGCTGCGTGGCAACTAAGGCTCTAAATTCTACGATCTTATCAAGTGATTTCTCTATTTTTTCTAGATTTTCTTTAGTGTTAACTTTTGGCGGAGTTATTACTCTGCTAATATCTTTGGGCAACGAGTCAGCCCAAACCTCAGTTAACGCCTTAAGGCGATTTTCATCCTTCACATATGCACGTATTGCGGCTACGTACATTGGAGGCGCGTCAATAATAGTGACTGGCTGAACAACCTCTTTACCGAAGTTCGGTGAGCCGGGCTCATCATTAATGACCACTGTGTAAGTCATGCCGGATTTGTAGCCAGCAAACCCCAATAAAACCGGACCTTCTTTAACTTCGGGCCAATATCTTATTCTCCCAACTATATGGGATGCTCTAGCCTTAGGTAAGTAGGCCAATGAGCCTCTTCTTGGAGCGCTAATTTTCCTATGTCCCACGGCTCTATTCTCCTATATTCCCTACTGCCCTTAGTCTTCTCATCAAAATAAGAGAAATAAGTTATAAATCTTTCTCTATTATTTATTGGAAATATCGTTAGAAGAGGATTATGGAAATGATTAGGTTCTCAATGCGTGAAGGGTTGTGGCTTAAGGGGTCTTTGCATTGCCATAGTAACCTTTCAGACGGCTTGCTCAGCCCGGAAGATATTGCCAAGTTTTATGAGAAAAGGGGCTACATGTTTCTGTCTATAACGGATCACGAGAAATTGACTAGCGTGAAATCTTTTAAAGGCATTTATAGTTTTGGCGTCGAAGTTTCTAGGGGGAGAGGCAGGCTCGGCGAACCATACCACATAGTGGTTTTAGGGGTAAATGACCCAAAGGTGCTGGATATAGGTGATCCCCAAGATCTGATAGATTATGTTAATGAATCTGGCGGGCTATCATTTATAGCACATCCGTACTGGTCGAACCTAGTGTACGAAGATTTAATTCGGTTAAACGGCTACACGGGTATAGAAATCTACAATACTGGATGCGATGTTGAGGTGGCTAAGGGATACGGCCTAGTATACTGGGATAACCTCCTTTCATCAAACAGAAATGTTAAAGGTTTAGCGGTTGATGATTCGCATAGATACGTTAGGCCGCCTATAGACGCTGACGGCGGATACATATGGATCAACGTGAGTGATACGCGTTTGGAAGAAACCTTAAAATCTATAGGCGTGGGCAGATTTTATGCAAGTATGGCTCCAAGAATAACCTACTTCCATTATGCGCAGAATCTACTCCAAGTGGAGTCAACACCAGCTGTTAGGCTCAACTTGATAGCACCCAACGGCAAAGGATTTTCTATGTCGCTTGATACAATGCTAGAAACATTAAACTGCTGGAGAGATCCGGAGAAAAGAAAAATATGCGAGAAAACCATTACAGGCATCGATCATGTGGGTGAGAACTCACGGCAAATACTCTCTATAGAGACCACGAATAATGAGAGATTTACGATTGAATATAACGATGAAGGAATAGTTAAATTCGAAGTTAAAAGGAACTTTGATTATCCCTATTTTAGGGTGGAAATAATCGATGGAGAAGGCAGATGTGCTTGGACTAATCCCATCAGTAATCTTTAAATAATACTTAATAATGGGGACTAACCTTTATTAACAAAATAAGTTTGCTAAAATGGTGAACCCTATTGAGCATGCCCACAGACCTGTTAAAGGAGAAGATTAAGACTTTCCTTGAGGAAGATATAGGGTTAGGTGACATAACCACCGAGCTTATAGTGCCGCCGGAAACCAAAGTGCGGGCGCAGATAGTCGTGAAAGAAGCGGCTGTCATAGCCGGGTTACGCGAGCTGAAAACAATTTTTGACATGGTTGATGCGAAAGTCGAGTTTCTGGTGAATGAAGGCGACGAAGTTTCACCAAACACGGTTATCGCCATAGTCGAGGGGGATGGGAGGGCGCTGCTATCCGTTGAGAGAACGGCATTAAATATTTTTTCCCGTATGAGTGGAATCGCTACAGAAACAAGAAAACTAGTTAAGAAGATAAGGGAAGCTGGACTTAATGTGCGCGTAGCTGCAACAAGGAAAACCGCCCCCGGACTACGATACTTCGATAAACGGGCCATAGTTGTTGGCGGCGGAGACCCGCATAGATTAAAGCTTGATGATCAAATTTTAATCAAAGATAACCATATAATCATCGCGGGTAGCTTAGAAGAAGCCTTAAAGAGGGCACGTTTATTTGGAAGTTTCTCAAAGAAGATTGAGGTTGAGGCAAAGGATGCGGAGCAGGCTGTGCTGGCGGCTAAACTTGGGGCGGAGATAATAATGCTGGATAACATGTCGGTTGACGAGGCGCGCAGGGTTATTGGGTCTTTAAGAGAAATTGGTCTCCGCGATAAGGTCCTGATTGAAATATCGGGTGGGATAAATGGAGAGAACATACTGGAATACGCTAAGCTTGAGCCTGACATAATTTCAGTTGGAACAATCACGCATTCAGTTAAATCCATTGACGCCAGTTTAGACGTAATAGAAGTCATTAGATAGCAGTTTTAGTTTTAAACTCTGTTTTTCACAGCTCTCTTAACGGCTTCAATTACTAAGGATGCTGGCGCATCAGTCTTTATTCCTCTATCATGGAGATGCGTGCGGAAAGCTCTGAAACCTGCCTCTTCAATATTATTGATAACTTCTTTTAGCGGAGGAGTTGGGGCCCTAATTTTCTCACAGATATTGTCGACAACATAATACGTGATAGGGGCTTCAGCCTCTTCCTTAATTAGAGAAATTAACCTCGCAATCTTATCATTTTCATGCTTAATAATCTTCATGTTTTCTTCAATGGATTTACAGAAATCTCTATTAGATATCTCCCCAAGCCATAGGGGTCCAGCGGCCTTTAGAGGCGAATTACACGTGGGGCATCTTGAGCTATGGTTTAAGGGAAGCATGCCTTTCGTAGGTTCTCTATAAAGGCACTTAAAGCAATGGAAGATGTAACCCATGTTTTCTAGAGATCCATCTGCTTTTTTAGCGCCATACTCGATTAACGCGTATAGTCTTATGCAATGTCTTGCAGCATGGCTGAACAATATTTTTATGCCAACATCATGTTTAGCGGCCATACTTGTCAGGCAGCCAGCTAAGAGCCTTATAGCAATCTCATGGGAATATTCGGTTTTTAAAGATAAACCGCCATATTTTCTAAGGGCTACTTTTGGGTAAACGCCGCAGAGTGGAGCTAAATCTGTTGCCGTTAAAGCCAGCATCCCCCCATCCCTTAGCGCCCTAATGGCTGAGTCGATATATGGAACCGGAGAACCAAATGGATCTATATCTATGAAGTCAAACCTTTTAGCTGGAGCCGCGTATCTCGATAAAAATAAATTTGCATCTTCATTTGAAACAAAAACCTTCTCTTCAAGATTATTTAATTGAACATTATATTTAGCCATTTTATAAGCCATTTCATTTATATCATTAAGAAAAACCGAGTTTATTCCTTTAACCTCCTTCGCGAACCTTATCCCTCTAACACCACAACCAGCCAGCGGTTCAGAAACACTTAGCTCCCTATTCACCAATTCTTGATATGATTGAAGAACCAAAACAGCGATATCTCTGCAAGGCTTCATGAGAGGGTTATAGAAGACAGGTGCCTTAGAAGGAGCGTAATCCCAAGGCCCCTTCCTAAAGGCATTAAGGTTAGGAACAACAATATTAGCCGCGCCCTCGCTAATAAAAGCGACTGGAAAATTAAAAGTCAAAGTTTTCCCCTCGGCATAACCTTATATGTAACAAAAAGATTTAAAGGAGATCAAAAATATTTCTGAGTAATATAACTATTTACAGATTCCATGATGCTATCTACATTAATCTCAACAATGGTGATAAAGACGCTTGAAGTTTAAAGAATTAGGTTGGAATGGTTTCCTGCTTCAAGTTCCTGAAGAGATGCGCCTTGCAACAGAGGGAGGAAACATAAATTCAGGGTACTTTAGGCTTGAGATGGAAAACCTGTTTTTAGAAGTTAAATGGGAGCAAGCTAACCTGAAAAAGCCCAAATCTTTGGCAGAAATATCCGCATCATTTATTGATAGTGCGAGAAAGACTATTGAGAAGACCGCAAAAAAGAAAGTCGACGTGAAAGCTAAAGTTATGGAAAACATCTTTATTTCTTCTCATAACGCACGTTCCATGCTTCTCGAAACCGGATCTGGTCTAAAAGAGCCAACCTACATTTGGGTTTGTGAAAAGAGTGGTCGAATAATCATAGCTCATTTTGCTTTATCGCCACTTATTGAAGAAGGCGAAAAAATAGTTGAACGTATACTTGGCTCATTTAAGTGCCACACAGAGGAAGATTCAGTGACATGGTCAGCGTTAAACACTCGTTTTAACGTTCCTTCCAGCTTTTTGCTTTCTGAAAGAAAAATCGCCGTTGGAAGAACATATTTGACATTTAGGGATCAAAAATTTTCTGCATTCGCTGAGATCGGTAGAAGTCTATCGATAGAGTATTTTTCTATGGCAAACGTGATTTTTGAAGACACGTATAAAGATGTGGATGCGTGGTTTCAGAAGAATTATTGGAAAGACCTGAGAAAAAGCCACAAAAATATCGCTTTCCAATCTAGTGAGGGTAAAAAGATCATGCGGCACAACGCCATATATAGGTATGGTGTAAGTAAATCCGGCTTATTCACGAGAAAAACCATGCTATGTAAAAATTTAACGTGGTATTGCTCGAAGTCGAACCGCATATACTCAATAACATACACATCGTATGTTAGCAGACCATTTTTCCTTAGGAGAAAATTGAGTGAGGAGGATGAGGAAAGATTTTTCCAAAGTTTTTTATCGTCTTTTAAGTGCCATTTTTAATTCCGCAGAGGTTTAAGAGCTCGTCGCACCTTGCTTTTATGCATTCGTAAATTTTCCCTCTAAGATCCTCGCTAGAGATGTCAGATTTTCTTATGAGCTCCAGTCTACTAGCGAGCTCTAAGTCGCCTAGAAATGAAATCCAGTTCTCGAAATCTCCTCGAAAGAAATGAAACTCCAAGGATCTTGCGTCTATTTCCCTAATTCTATCACGTAATTCAATTAAGCTATCCGAGGAAATGTTCAGCGGTTCGTTCTCCCTAATATAGAAGTGAAAAGCGAATTCAAAGGGAACTTTGCTTAAAATTTTTCTAGCTAAGCTTTCATCAATTTTGGGAAAACCCAAAAATTCTTTGCCCAAATCCGTTAAAGCGTAGAGACCATCGCCGAGCGCCTTCACATAACCTTTCCTCTTAAGATTAAGGAGATGCATGTTAACCGAGCGTTTTTCTAAACCAACTCCTTCAGATATTTCTTTTAAGCGGGCGGGTCTATTAAACTGCCACAAGAATTTCAAGATCTCTATTTTAACCTCGCTCATTTCCCCCATGTTTCCCTCTCTAACCCTATTTAACTGTCATTTAACCCTCTAGTTGTCTCGACGGCGTAAATCTTAAGACTCCGGGTTTTATAAGGGTTATGGGGTTAACGCTATGGTGAATGATCTGAGAAAAGACTATATCTTAGATAGGTGGGTTGTCATCGCCTCACAGAGGAGAAAGAGGCCCACAGACTTTATAGAAAACCAGAGAGAGGAGAAAAGAGCAGCGATATGCCCATTCTGTCCGGGTAATGAGCATCTGACCCCGCCAGCATCACTGATATATTTCATGGAAGATGATGGGCTAAAGAAAGACCACGATAAAAATGGGGATCGCCGAAAGGACTGGATCATTAGATGCATACCTAACCTTTATCCGGCGTTTTCACCACAAAACTCAGAGAGTTCTTCAAGCTTTCAAGGCGATTATATCCATGTCTCTAGGGGAGCCTTTGGCTACCACGAAGTTTTAATTGAGTCGCCGAATCATGACGAGCACCTAGGCGTAGCTAGAATAACGCAGTTAACCCATGTATTAAATGCGCTAAAAGACAGAGTTTCATTCTTCATGTCGAAGGAATACGTGAAGTACGTGTCGATTTTCAGAAATCATGGCGTAAGCGCGGGCGCATCGCTGTCGCATGCCCACAGCCAAATAATAGCGACACCGATTCTCCCAAAGATATTAGAGGAGGAGAGATCTGCAAGCGAAAGACATTATGCGGAGAAGGGACATTGTGTTTTCTGCAAGATAATAGAAGTGGAAGCTAAAAGTGAGCGTTTTATATGGGAGAACGCTGATTTCCTAGTTTTCGCACCATGGGCCCCGATAAATCCATTTGAGTTTTGGATATTTCCGAAAAGGCATCAGTCATCGATTTTGGAGCTCACGGGAGAAGAAACTAGGTATCTTGCTGAGGCGCTTAGAATTAGCTTTGGAGGTTTAAGAAGCCTATTAAATGATCCTCCCTACAACCTTGGTTTTCATATGATCCCGGAAAAACATTATCACTGGCATATTGAAGTTTATCCTAAATTAGCCATTTGGGCTGGATTTGAAAAGAGCACCGGAATGTATATCAACACTATGCCGCCGGAGGAGGCTGCCAGAAACTTAAGGGAAACCTTTAAGAGGGAAGAGGAATCCCTAAAGATGTAAGCTGATATTTTTGCGATGTTTGGGGTGAAGCATGTTGTTTAGCGCAAATCTAAGGCTTCCAAATCTACCTAAAGGACCATTTAAGCCAACATGGGATTCCTTAAAGAAGTATAGGTTTCCAAGATGGTATATGGATGCGAAATTCGGCATATTCATCCATTGGGGAGTTTACTCTGTGCCAGCTTTCCAGAACGAATGGTATCCAAGAAACATGTATATTAGGGGTCATCCAGCCTATTACCATCATTTGGAGACATATGGGCCTCATGACAAGTTTGGGTACAAGGATTTTATACCCATGTTCACAGCCGAGAATTGGGATCCGGTAGATTGGGCTAAGCTATTTCGGGAGGCTGGTGCCAGATACGTCGTTTTAGTTGCCGAGCATCACGATGGCTTCGCTCTCTACGATTGTAGCTACACTAGGTGGAATTCGGTGAGGATGGGTCCTAAACGCGATATAGTTGGCGAGTTGGCGGAAGCCGTCCGCGGAGAGGGATTAGCCTTTGGGGTTTCATATCACAGGGCTGAGCACTGGTGGTTCTTTGAGGGCGGGATGCATTTTAACTCGGATGTTAGAGACCCGAAGTACTATGATTTTTATGGTCCTGCAAAGCCGTCTAGCACGCAGCCAGATGACGAGTTCTTAAGCGATTGGCTTAGGCGAGCCTGCGAGCTGGTGGACAAATATAAGCCTCAGATATTCTGGTTCGATTGGTGGATTGAGCAGCCGGTTTTTGAACCATATCTTAGGTTTTTTGCAGCCTATTACTATAATCGTGCGTATGAGTGGGGCACTGGCGTAGTTATAAACTACAAGCATAATGCTTTCCCAGAGGGTACTGCTGTACTTGACATTGAGCGTGGAAAATCCGATGTTATGAGACAGAGTTTTTGGCAGACCGATACGTCGATATGTAGGAAATCATGGGGCTAAATTAAAGACCACGATTACAAGCCAGCGGGTTTGATAATAAGCGATCTAGTCGATATAGTTAGCAAGAACGGTTGCCTACTACTTAACGTAGCACCAAAACCAGACGGAACAATACCTGAAGAGCAGCGGAAAATTCTCCTAGATGTTGGGGAATGGCTTAAAATTAATGGTGGAGCAATTTACGGCTCAAGACCATGGACAGTCTATGGGGAAGGACCCACAAAGGTTATTGGAGGAGAGTTTAAAGAGGAAGCCAGTGAGCGGTTTACTGGCAAAGATATACGCTTCACATCACAGGGCGATACGCTCTTCGCAATACTTCTAAACTGGCCGGGCGGCGAAGCGGAAATTAAGTCGCTTAGCACCATGTTAACGCTATATCCTTATGAAATTGGAAGCGTCGAAATGCTAGGCGTAGAAGAACCGTTGCAGTGGACCCGCAACGAGGATGGGCTGAGAGTAAAAATGCCTGAAAGAAAACCTTGTGAGCATGCTTACACACTAAAGATAAATAGGTTTAAGGGGAGAAAGGAGCATTAAGGAGCCTTTGGGCTAGCTATACATGCTTAGAACCTTTCTTATTCCGCCGACTGACACAAAGTATCTTTTGGCGCCCATAGTCTCCATGACCTCAACGTACCTATTCTCTATGAGCTTATTGAGATTTTGTTCGGCTTTAGAGGGATCCATAGCTGTCCAGTACGATATCTCCTCAAGTGTTAATGCTTTATTCGGTTCTGTTGCGCCGATATTATGCAATATGCAAAGTAGGTAGATCTCGTCCGGAATTGATGTGAATTTACTTGACATTAGAGCTCACTCCTTAAGAGCCTTCTCATATGTTTCAACAGTTCTCCTCGCCACTGCATCCCAGCTATATACTTCATTGATCTTCCTTTTAGCATTTTGCGTAAGCCACGACGCATAACCTGGATCAGAGAGTATCTTGTTGACCCCCCAAGCTATCGAATCCGGGTTCTCCCTAAAGGCTAAGAAACCAGTTTTATCATGCTCAATTATCTCAGACAGACCACCAGTATTGCTCGCTACAACTGGCACTCCGGCCGCCATTCCCTCTAGGGCGACTATGCCGAACGGCTCATAAACAGACGGAACAACAAGAACGTCTGAACTTAGAGTTAACTCAATTAATTCCTGGTCTGATAAGAATCCTAGGAATGTTATTTTATGCTGGCATCCAGTTGAAGACGCTAAATTCAGCAGATACTCCTTCGACCAACCATCTCCAACTATAACTATTCTGGCCTCAGGATGCTGGCCAATTATTTTTGGTGCAGCCATAATTAAGTATTCTACACCCTTCTGCGGAACAAGCCTTCCAATAAAAAGAACTATTCTCTCAGATGGATCTATACCGAAACGCCTTTTCACCTCATCACGGTTAACCGTAACACTGTACTTTGACGAGTCAATAGCGTTGGGAATAACATCAATTTTTTCATCCGGGAGGCGGAAATGCTCTTTAACCTCATACTTCATAGAGTTGCTCACGACAATAATTCTCTTTGACTCGTAGGTCAGCCACCATTCTATTCCATCAATCAGGTAGGAATCCGGGTTGTGAAGACCACGCGACCTGCCGACCTCAGTGCTGTGTATGGTTGAGATAAGCGGCACGTTCAAATAATGTTTTGATGATATGCTGGCGGGAGCCACAAGCCAATCGTGAGCGTGGACTATTTCAAACTTTTCATGTTTTCTTATCGCAGCAACTTTTTTCTCCATAAAATGGTTAAAGAGGAAGACCCAGACAATAAAGTTTGGATGCCCTAATTCTATGGCAGTTCTATGTATCTTCACGCCCTCTTCCTCTTCGTAATATGGTGCTCCGGGAAAATCTAATGTGATCAAGTGTACTGAATGCCCCATTTTTGTAAGAGCTCTTGCTAAACCATGGCAGTGTCTAGATATTCCGCCAACTATTCTAGGGGGATATTCCCAGCTGAGCATACATATATTCATGGTTTATCAGCCAGTATGTTAAGCTAGTGATATCTAGATGACTTCATGATTATCAATTTTTCTGCCCCAGCGAGATTTAGTTTAGTTTGGATAAAAGCATTGTTTGGAATTGATCTATATGATGCCCAAGCAACATAAGAGATGGGGATCGACTTAAAGGAGAATCCTTCTTTAACATGATGGTACGGATTAGACGTTATCCGCTTAAAGGTTTCAGGGTAGATTTGGTGGACTTGCCTAAACTCTTCGATAATATGCCAAAAATTGAATGAGCCCTCCATTCTGTTAACCAGCTCTTTGGAGAAGAAAAGTCGTCATCGACCTATTATACGTTTCCCTTCACTGAGCAACCTCCTTGTATATTCTGATGGTGTTTTCCGCGACAGTTTTCCATGTAAACATCTCTAAAACTCTTTTCCTAGCATTGATGCCGCACTTCTTCCTTAACTCGTCGCTCTCTAAGAGAATCGACACAAATTTAGCTATGTCGCTTGGATCATAGGGGTTAATGTGGAAACCGCATTGATTCGGACCAGAGGGGACAACCTGCTCCCTTAAGCCGCTTACACCTCTAGCGCCGACAACTACAGGTTTACCCATACTCATAGCTTCAGTGCATACTATGCCGAACGGCTCATATTTGGATGGAAAGACGCATACGTCAGCCGCAGCATAAAACTTTATCCTCATATCCTCGGGCAGAAACTCGTATTTCAGGATTACTTTATCATATAAGTTAAGTCTAGCAACTTCCTCCTTCAGCAGCTCCTCTTGCTCCCCAACACCAACTATAACTAGCTTTGCCTTAGGCACTCTGCTCAAAATCTCCGGCATGGCGAGTATTAAAGTGTCCGCGCCTTTAACCCAGGTTAGCCTACCTATAAAAAGTATCATGAATTCATCTTCAGCTATGCCTAGACTCTTCCGCAGGGATAGCCTTTCTTCTGGAGAAACGTTTTCAGGCGCATATTTTTCAGCGTCTATTCCATTGTAGACTACCCGAATCTTCTTCTCGTCGTAACCTAAGCTCACAAGATGATCTCTCATAGCATAGCTTACGGTTATAATTCTCTCAGCAAAATCGGCTGCTAGGCGCTCTAAACGCTTAATAGTATCCGAACCATCGCCAGTTCGCCCTTGCTCTGTGCTATGTACATGGAAAACAAATGGTTTACCTAGTCCCCTGCTGGCTAATATTCCACCTATTGAACCCAACCAGTCATGTGAAACAATTAAATCAACTTTTCTTCTCTCCATTCTGACTAAATCGTTCACTAGCTTGCTCGCTGAAAGTATGTTGTAGAGGAAGATGTCCCCAAAGAATTTTTTGCCGCTCTCCGTCCAACGCTGTATTTCTTCAGGTATAAACATGGGTAACAGCAGGCTGATATTCATGTTTTCAACTATCGGGCGATGTACTTCAACACCGCCATATATGTCTCTTGTCGGAGCATCCCTAGTATGCATTGCGAAAACAGTCACGTCATGCCCCATTTTAACAAGCTCTCTCGTTAAGTATTCAGCGTACGTCCCAAGCCCGCCAACGATGTAGGGCGGAAACTCGTATACGAAGAAGGCTATCTCCATTTTGAGTTCTCCTAATTACAGAAAGAAAGTTTCTATAAGATTTAACATTTTCTTCAAGTCGCACAGAAAAACTTATGGCTTATTCTTTCTTTAAAATATTTGAGGGGGAATTTGCTGATTGATAGCTTTCGTATTTATTAAGGTCGAGGTTGATCAAGTCTCTAAGGTCGCTTCTCAGATAATGAAGATTGAGGGCGTTGAAGAAGCACATGAAGTTGCGGGGGATATCGACATAATAGCGAAAGTTTCGGCACGCAACATAGATGATTTAAGTAAAATAATATTTAGGATTAGGGGGATTAACGGGGTTCAAGGCACAGATACGAGAATTGTTCTAGCAAGCTACCCTAGGTGATAGGGTGTTGAGCAGAAAACCCATCAGAGACCGTGTAAGGGAGATGCAATTAAATGGTTTGTCTAGAGAGGAAATTGTTAAGATCCTTTATCTCGAAAAATATCCTATTTTTGAAATAACAGAAGTCTTAAAAATTTCTTCTAGCGAGCTTAAAGATCTTAATAATAAACTGAATCTATTTCTGCTAAGATGTCCTGTCGGTCATAAATTCCTTGATGATCCCGCTTTGCACGCTAATGATGCACATTACTGTGTTGAATGTAAAAGATGGTTTGACGAAAAAACATTAAGAGACGAAATTTTTCTTGAAATTAGGAGACTTGAGGAGAAAGAAAAGGCAATAAGAGGATAGAAATTACTTAGCAACTGTCTTCGCATGTTTTCCTTTCAACTCCTTTATTCTTTCTTCAAGGAGGGTTACTAATGCGCGCCGAAGATCTTCCTTATCTTCCCAAATTCTTGGCAGTTTCTCTATCTTTGCAGCTAACTCCGCATCACCTATCACGTTGGCGATCCACTTTTCAAAATCTCCTCGCCTCATATGAAAATCTATTGATTCAGCGCTCACTTTTTTAAGGGCATCATAAAACTCTTGAAGGCTGCCAGCAATTATGTCCGTGGGAGAAGCAAACATATAGAAGAACCTAAATTCTCTGCCAGCTGGTACACGTCTCAATAACTGCACATGTTTAAATTCCGGTTTACTGACCTCAGCTTTGCATCTGGCTTCAAAGTCGAGTAGCACGCCCATATATGTTATGAAGGCCTCAATAGGGTTTCCGTAAGGGTTAAACGAGTCATGGACTATGCCGGATTCGCCGCCTTTAGTGTACATGTAATAGAAGTGATCGCTTATCTGTAAGTAGCGCCAGATCCTTAGTAAGTCGCTATCATTCAACCCTTTAACTAATAAGCCGATTTCATTAAGCAGGCTGAATGATATCTGCTGTTGCGGGTTACTTAGCCAAGCGCTGGTGTCACGTTCAGCATCAGCCCATGAAATCGTCTTCTCCGGCGGAACATCTATCATGTCACATGGAGCATGTTTTTCAATAGCTTCAGAGGGCGTTACCCAACGCAGATTTCCCCACCTGCAAACCTCAGTAGGCAGCCATCTTAAAAATTCAAGTATACCGCTCTCGGCCCAATAATGCTCGCCGAAGGTTTCATAATCTAAAAATAGGACTATGACTTGACCAGGCGTATGTGCCAGCCAAGACGCATATTTATCTGCCGTAAGGGGCCATTGATCCCACTTGGTTGAGGCGAAGCGAAAACCTATATCATCGGAAAGCCTATAGTTACGTAATAAGACTTTGATGGAGGAGCCCTTAGCCTTATAGACGAAGTTCGGCGCCCTCCAGCCGAGTATCCTATCGGCGCCTTCAGTCACTATCGCCTTAAACCCAAGCTTCTCGACTTTTTCCGCGATCTCATTGTTATATATGCACTCGGTATTCTCAAAAGTCTCCGGTGTATAGTTAAACAACTTCTTTATAGTCTCACGGTGCATCTCAACTTGTTCTGGGAACTCTGAGCGATCGACAGTGTTTAGGCTAGAAAGAGAGTGATAATATGTTTGGCAAAGCAGTTCAACGCACCCTGTCTCAACCATCCGCTTAAATATATCGAGAAGACCAGGGCCAGGGCTCCACATTTCACATTGCTCAAGAAAAACCCCGGAGAAGCTAAATGAGACTTTAAATTCGTTTCGCCCCCCTCTAAATTTATTTATCTGCTCCAATATTATCTTACTCGCTGGAAGATAGCATCTCTCGCAGATCCTTAGAAAAATTTCTTTGTTGGTTTTTTCATCAAAGTATATTTTGTAAAGATCGCTTATGCTAACGTTCCCTCTGGAGAGAAGTTCCATGTTAAAGCTGCGATTTAACCTTAAAGGTTGATGAACCTCGAAGATAAGACATATATCAGCCATTTTCTATCACACAGAGACCCGCCGATTATAGCCTATCATATTTAAGGCTAAATATTTATTGCTTAAGATAAATCTAAATGAACGCGCCAATGCAATTTTTATGGGAGGACAAGTTATGAATTATAGGGCTGAAAGCGAGACCCTTTCAGATGAAGAGCTTGAGCTCTACTCACGGCAGATTGCCTTATCAGAGATAGGCTACGAAGGGCAGCTTAAGCTTAAAGGGTCAAGCGTCTGCGTCGCCGGATTGGGCGGCCTAGGTTCTCCAACCGCCCTACAATTAGCTGCAATAGGCGTTGGGCATATACGTCTAATTGATCAGGATGTTGTGGAGCTCTCAAATCTACATAGGCAACTGCTTTATGGCGCAAAAAATATCGGGTATCCTAAGGTTGAGATCGCCGCCAAGAGATTAAAGGAATTAAACCCTAATGTAGAAGTTGAACCAATACCCGCATCGATTAGCGCTGAGAATGCGGAAGAAAATATTAGGGGCGTAGATGTCGTTGTTGATGGACTTGACAGAATGGCCCCGCGATACGCGATAAATAGGGCTTGCCAGAGGCTTGGCATACCCTATGTATTCGCGGCTGCCATAATGACTTTTGGCAACGTCACAACGATCATACCCGGCGAAACCCCGTGTCTTGAGTGCTTTCAAGGTAACATCAGAGACGAGACGTTACCTATGTGCGCTACCGTGGGTGTTCACACATCCTTGTTAAGCGTGATATCAGGCATAGAGGTTTCCGAAGCTATCAGAATAATTCTTGGCAAAAAGCCCCGTTTAGCCGGCAAACTGCTTTACTGTGATATTGGGGATTTATCCTTTGAAGAAATAGAGATACGTAGAGTTGATAGCTGCCCGGTATGCGGTTTAAACCCATCGGGTTCACCAATGCCTCTAGAGAGAAAATTGATATCTGAAGGGCATCCTAGACAGGGACGAAGGGTCTTCAGAATAACTCCTAGGGATAATCTTAACCTCGACTTAGATAGGCTTGCGACGATAGTTAGCGAGCGCGGCCTTAAGGTCAAGGTGAAGGCTGAGCTCGGAATAACCTTCTTTAATGAGTTTGGGGGCATAACGAGTGTTTTAAAGAGTGGGGTAACCATAATTGAGGGGGCAAAAAATGGTGAGGAAGCCTACAAATCATTCTTAGATTTAATGGTTGGTGAATTGGGGATATCAGTTCAAAGAATAATATGAATGTGAAGATATGTTTAGAGGAAGCGGAATGATTCTCAGGTTAAACAAGAAGCACGTCAAATTACTGGCGAATAGAGCGCGGGAAGAACACCCCATAGAGATATGCGGTGCACTATTTGGATTAATCCGTGAGAATGAAGCCCGCGTGGTTAAAGTAGTTATCTTAAAAAATATTCTTAGATCAGAGATCATGTTTCAAATAGATCCTGAAGAATTCCTGAAAGCGTTTCTTGATTCAGAGGAGGAAGGTCTTCAACATATAGGTTTCTTTCACTCTCATTCTGGAGATATAAAGCCCTCGGTGAGAGATCTGAAATATATGACGCTGTGGCCCGAAAGCATATGGCTGATAGTATCCTCCACAGACTATAGAATCGCAGCTTATGAGTTTAATGGAAAAAACTTTCATGAAATCCCTGTGATAATAGAATAATTGTTTTTTATCTTTCACCGATTTTCAGAAAAAAATAAAAGTTTAGTTAAATATACAAATGGGCGTTGAATGTATATGAAAAAACTTATTGTTGTCAAGGTTGGCACAAGCAGCGTCACTAAAAAAGACGGAAGTTTAGACCTTGACGCCCTACGTGAACTTGCTGACCAAATAGCTACGGCTGTTAAAAGGGGATTTCAAATAATTCTTGTAACTTCTGGGGCTATTGCATCCGGGATCGCCGAGCTAGGTGTGAAGCCTAAACCAAACGATATAGTTTTCAAGCAGTCATGCGCTGCTGTTGGCCAAGCAATTCTCATGGAGCATTATCGCCAATTATTTAAACGCCATAACTTGAGGGTTGCACAGGTTCTCTTAACAAAGGAAGATTTAGCGAATAGGGTTTCATATATACACATATGTAATGTTCTCGATAGACTGCTCAGCCTAGGGGTTGTGCCCATAATAAACGAGAACGATGTTACTTCAGTAGACGAAATAATGCCTGTTATGAAGGGCTACAAAGTCAATTTTAGCGATAACGATATATTGTCCGTTTTAATAGGTAACGCTGTTCAAGCCGATCTAATTGTGATTTTATCTGACGTTGATGGTCTTTACGACGCCAATCCGAGTAAGAAGAAAGATGCGCGGGTAATTCCTTTAGTTGAGAGAATAACGCCTGAATTAAAAATGGCTGCGGAAGGCAAAAGCGCCCTTGGTAGAGGTGGTATGAAGACAAAGCTTGAGGCTGCTGAAATAGCTATGCAGAGTGGCATACCGCTCGTAGTAGCGAATAGCCGCAGAAAAAATGTATTAATAGATATATTGGATGGAAAAGATGTGGGAACGCATTTTAAGCCGCTAGGCGGTAGAATGCCGGGTATAAAGAGTTGGATAGCCTACGGTGCGGGGGCAAAGGGGCAGATCAAAGTTAATGAGGGTGCTAAACAAGCGATTCTTAGAGGCGCGAGTTTACTGGCTGTCGGAATAGAGGATGTTTCAGGTCAATTCAAGATAGGAGACGTTGTTAGCATAGTTGGCCCAGATGAAAAAGAGTTTGCGCGCGGCATAACCAATTACTCTAGTGACGAAATAAACCTGATTAAAGGCTTAAAGACATCACAAATAAAAAGAGTTTTAGGCTACATTAGACGTAAAGAGATTATTGTTAGGAAGCTTATGTACGTGTTTAGTGAGGCGGATTAATTAAATGATGGATGATGAAAGCATAAGGAGTTTAATTCTGGACATATGTAGAAGGGCGAGGGAAGCCTCATATATTCTCGCCAACCTATCAACTGAGACCAAGAATAATGCATTAAACAACATGGCTGATGCCTTAGAGGAGCATGCTGATGAGATTCTTGAAGCTAACAGGATTGATGTTGAGGCATCTAGGGCGAAAGGTGTTAAAGAATCGTTGCTCGACAGGTTAATTTTAAATAAATCGAGGATTTCGAAGATGGCGCAGTGCCTAAGGGAGGTTGCCGATCTCCCGGATCCGGTTGGAGAAATAATTAAAACATGGATTAGACCAAATGGGCTAATAATCGGTCAAATAAGGGTCCCGCTAGGCGTGATCGCTGTGATCTACGAGTCGCGGCCAGACGTCACTTCAGACGCAGCTGGCATATGCTTAAAATCCGGCAACGCCGTCATATTGAGGGGTGGATCTGACGCCATAAACTCTAACATTGTCATTGGAGGGGTTTTAAGCGAAGCTGCCATGAAATCAGGAATACCTGAAGGCGCGATACAGGTTGTCCCAATAACGGATAGAAGAGCCGCCCTAGAGCTCATGAAGATGAGAGATTACGTTGACGCCCTTATACCAAGGGGTGGAGCCGAACTTATCAAAGCGGTAATAGAGAACGCTAAGGTTCCAGTCATTGAAACTGGAACGGGCAACTGTCACATATATGTTGAAAGTGACGCGGATCAGGACATGGCTATAAAAATAGTGATAAATGCTAAGTGTCAGAGGCCTGGAACATGCAATGCGGTTGAGAAGTTACTGGTTCATAGGGACATCGCGCTAGAATTTCTTCCAAAGATTGTAAGCGCCTTAAGGGCTCACGGTGTCGAGGTTAGGGGATGCGAGGAGACGAGGAAAATCGTACCTGATGTTAAGCCAGCTACTGAAGAGGACTGGTATACAGAGTACTTAGATTTAATAATCGGCGTAAAGGTTGTCAGCGGAATAGATGAAGCCATAGCGCACATAAACAAGTATGGGACTAAGCATTCGGACGCCATAATAACTTCAGACTTCAGCAAAGCGCTGCGCTTCATTAAGAATGTGGATTCAGCGGCCGTTTACTGGAACGCTTCAACGCGCTTCACGGATGGAAACCAGTATGGACTTGGAGCTGAAATAGGCATAAGCACCCAAAAACTGCATGCCCGCGGACCCATGAGCGTACAGCATCTAACAACGATTAAATACTTCATTCTTGGACGCGGGCACATAAGAGAGTAGCTCGGCTGCCAGCAGCATAACAGCATAAAATTTAGGGCGCTCTAGCGTCTCTGTGTATTTGGGAGCAGCAGGTTTGAGAAAACTTTGTCTCTAGACCTAAGAGTTTCGCTCTCTCTATAGCTTCGATGCTTGGGAAAGCTATGGCGTTAACGCCGGATTCGATGGCTAATACGTCGGTTACGGATCTATGAGCCCCCTTAGGTCTCGCACACCCAAGCGCGATTGGCACGTTAGGCATTAGGAAACGGGCTCTCAAAATAATCTCTGCTACTGTTTCTGGCGATGGTGGGCTAACGGACTCCATTCTCGTTCCTCTGATCGGGAAGAACACTATTATGATTAAGGCTGATGGCTCATACTTTGAAATCATTTCTACGGCTTTGATCTCTCCCCGTATTTCACCGTAATGTAGCCCGACAAGAACATGCGGGGTGAACGGTATTCCAGACTGCTTTAAGGCTTTAAGAGTTTCAGCGTACTTATCGAGCGAAGCATTGAGATGATATATTTCCCTAACGGTCTCCTCTGAGCCAATTATGTCAACTGATACTGCATCTACGCCAGCTTCCTTAAGTCTTCTAGCGGTTTCAAAGTCTATCAGACCGGTATGCATCACGATAGTTAATCCTAGTTTCCTCTTAACTTCAGATATAGCGTCGATAAATCTTTCTATGGGGACAGAGCCATTAGGCAAACAGCCCCCGCTAATCAAGCAACCTATCGCGCCGTTCCTTT
Source organism: Candidatus Bathyarchaeia archaeon (assembly GCA_038882715.1). NCBI lineage: Archaea > Thermoproteati > Candidatus Bathyarchaeota > Bathyarchaeia (SeqCode) > Bathyarchaeia archaeon. The sequence continues at coordinate 55,337 of JAVZNR010000004.1, read as the reverse complement.
TCAGACTAGAGCAGACCTCTATCAACCTGCTTGGTGTCGTGGCCGATATCATAGTTCTGAGAATTTTTCCGCCGCAATGATCACAATTTAGAGAGCAGAAGGAGCCTGTAATCGATATCGATGGAAAAGCCGTCGGAGAAGACTTAAAATACCTATAATACGTGAAGCCCGGCACATAAAAGTACATTTTTCTCCCAAATATTTGCCAGCTAATTTCCCTCGCTTCATGGATACCCTTCCAGAGATCGTCAACTTTTTCCTTAATCGACGATTTCCTCAAAGATTATTCCAGCTCCCTCATATCAAAGATTATCTCTGAGACATCGAGCTATGGCTTATTCTTAAAATTTTATTTATTTTATAGGATATCTAAAATTTTAAGTTGAGGTTGAAATGATGGCTGAGAGATATTCTGAGAAAGCCTACAAACTAGCATTTAGATATGAAGCTGAGTATGGAAGCTGCCCTCAAGCAGTCTTAAGAGCGATATACGAGGCCTTTAACGTTGAGGGGATGGAAATAGTGATTAAATCAGCACACGCTTTAGCCGGAGGCCTGGGGCTAAGCGGAAATGGAACCTGCGGCGCTCTCTCTGGAGGTGTTATGGCGCTCTGCTTCTTCTTTGGAAGAGGTTTGGAAGACATGGGTAAGGGCAGGTTTCTGAAGTCTCATGTTAAGGCGAAGGAGCTGTACGATAGGTTTGTGAACGAGTTTGGCAGCTGTATTTGTAAAGATGTTCAAACTAAGATCTTTGGAAGATCGTTTAACCTCTGGGATCCAGAAGACTATAAGAAGTTTGAGGAAATGGGCGGTCATAGGGATAAGTGTACAGATGTTTCTGGCAAGGTGGCTAAGTGGGTTGTTGAAATATTATTGTCGGATGAGGGTGTAAAGAGACGGCTGGGAATATCCTAGCTAATGACTTATCCCTTTCTTTTTGAAAACTCGGATATTAACGCTGTTATCATAAGCGGAAGCACTACTGTCGCGTCTCCTTCAATAGTTACATGTTTCGCCGTTTCCTTAACTTTCCCCCATGAAATTGCTTCGCGGACTCTTGCTCCTGAGAGACTACCATCCCACTCAACAGCCGTCGTTATGTAAACCGCATAGTCTAAGCCGCCCTTAAACTGGTTCCACCATATAACATGGTGTTTTGAGATGCCGCCGCCGATTATCAGAGCCCCGGTGCGTTCAGCGCTAAACACAAGGTCGTTTATCTCTTGCTCATCTCTGAGAACATCTATCTTAAACTTGTGGTCCTGCGAGAATAACCATACTTGATAGCCAATAGCCCCGTCAGTTATGCCTGGAACATAAACGGGTATATTATTTTTTGCGGCCCAGTAGAGCAGCGAATCCTCATTACAAAGTCTTAAGCCTATCTCCCTATTCAGCTCACGGGTTGAAATCTCTCTCACACCCTCGTTCCAGAGAGTCGATAAGAGTATGCGCATTTTTTCCTCGATGATTAAGCCGTAGCTTTCATTTGGAATTAATATATTTCCGAGCCGGTTTACGCCTTTTCTATGAAGTTTCCTGTCGTCTAGATCAAATGATCCACGATAATAATTTTTCCAGCATCTAGCCAAGTCGTGATCTAGGGTCCCGCATGTCGTCACAATTACATCTATTAGGCGGCGCTTAACCATTTCTTTTATAACCCCTCTAGTCCCAGTAGCTACAATGCACGCTGGAAAAGAGAGAAACTTTACGCATCTCTTATCAGCGATCATTCTCTTCATTATTTCCACGCCTCTAACGATCTTCTCTGCGGTAAATCCCCAAGCGCCCTTCATCTGCTCAACAAGTTCACTAACGCTCATGTCTTCATGAAGCGTATAATCCTTAATGACCTCGAGCCCATCAATCATAGCGTTTTTCCTCCAGACAATAGCAATTTAAATTGCGAGACAAAAATATAAACGGGGGAGAAAATCATCCTTCTTCGAGACCTCTGAGGAAGTTGAGTACGCATTGTGGGAATTCTCTCCCATAGCCGCCTTCAAGAACCGCGAAAACTCTTCTATTTAATTTCGCAATCATGCGCCCTATCATAATGTATGATTGAGTGCTTAATCCTAGACCGCAAATAGGGTCGTGCTTATGCGTATCGAACCCCGCTGAGACGGCTATCAGATCCGGATCAAATTTTTTGATTTCGCCTAAAGCGACGCTTAAGACGTTAATATATTCTTCATCGTTAATAGCGTGGAGAAACGGGTAGTTGAGGCAGTTCTCTATGGATCTTTCTCCGGTTCCAGGATAAACCCCACCATACCTATGGAGGGAGACAAATAATACATGCGGATCCCTGAAAAATATCTCTTGAGTCCCGTTGCCATGATGGCAATCTATATCCAGTATCGCAATCTTATTAACCCTTTCCATCTTTAAGGCTTTTCTGCATGTAACCGCAATATTATTAAAATAGCAAAATCCTAAAGTTGGAGCCCCAAGAGCTCTGCCATTAACACCAGCATGGTGGCCCGGAGGCCTCATCAAAGAGAATGCTTTTCCCCCTTCTAAGGAAATCTCCATGCTTTTTATAGCTGCTCCGACGGCGAGCCTCGCATAATCATATATTCCCGGAAGATTCGGGGTGTCCGGATCGTAGAAGCGTCCGCTTTTAATTCTTTCGACATGCTCCCTACTATGAACCATTAAGAGATCGTCCTCGCGACATGGCTCAGCTTCAATAAATTTAAATCCTTCTTTCTTGAGCAGGACATACGTGTTAAAAATTCTGTCCGGGGACTCTGGGTGACCAGGCTCAAAATACTCCAAACACTTTTCTGAAAAAACTATATGCAAACCACATGCCTCCACATTTTTGGTTTTTCACTATTTGCAGAGCAAACAGAGAATTTAAATGCTTCCCCAATATCAAGATGACTTCATCCGGGCATAATAGGGTTAAAACAAAAATGCGTAAGAGCACCTATAAGAATCTGCCCTGAATCCTCAGCGAATCGATCGTATATGCGCACTAGGATTCTTCTGGACAAAAAAGGGTATAAAAGGAGAGACATGATTAAACTAAAATATTATGGCGGGATGGCTGCGTTGAAAGGGGTGGAGAGGGTTAGGGTCTCGGTGGGCTCAGCAATAGTTTTAGGCTTAGTGAAGGGCGTTGTTAGCGCTGAGCCTACAACGGTATACCTGCTTACGTATAGGGAGGGGCGCTGCTCAGCTAACTGCGCCTTCTGTCCGCAAGCCAAAGACAGCACGTCAAGAGCGGACATGTTGTCGAGGGTTATATGGCCGGATTTTAAGGTTGATGATGTTATAAACGGTATTAAAAAATCTGTGGAAAATGAGAAGATAAAGAGAGTTTGCATCCAGGCGCTTAATTATTATGGCGTTCAGCGCGACCTAGAGCAGTTAGTCTCTAAAATAAGGTCTTCCTGTAAAGTTCCGATATCCATTTCATGCCAGCCGCTTACAGTTGAAGATATGATCAGGTTGTCTAGGGTTGGCGTCGAAAGAATTAGTATATCGTTGGACGCTGTAACGGAAGAAATTTTTTCCAGAGTTAAGGGCGAGTTAGCTGGTGGCCCATACAGATGGAACCATCATCTCAGCGCACTTAAAGATGCCATTAAGGTTTTTGGAAGAGGAAGAGTTACAACGCATCTCATAGCTGGTTTAGGCGAGAGCGAAGAAGAGTTTATCTCCATGATACAAAGGTGTGTAGATCAGGGGATTTTTCCAGCCCTCTTCGCATTCACGCCTGTACAAGGTACGAGGATGGCTAACTATCCGAGGCCGCCCATAACCTACTACCGCAGGGTTCAGATAGCGCATTACCTTATAACGCGTGGAATAAAACGTTACGAGGACATGGTTTTCAAAGATGGACGGCTGATCAGCTTCGGAGTGCCCTACGAAGATTTAAAGAAGATAATTTTAACCGGTGAGCCATTTAAGACCAGCGGATGCCCGGGCTGCAACAGACCCTATTATAATGAGGACCCAAGGGGCCCAATATATAATTATCCGAAAGACCCCGACGTAAAAGACATCATAGCCATACAGAGAGAGATCGCCTTAACACTTTAATCTCTTAGAAATAAAAATAAAATTTATTTTTAATGTCTTTTAGACTAGGGTTTGGTGTTGCCGGAATGAGCCCGATAATTAAGAGCAAAGAAGGAGAAAAAGAGGCAATAATCGATGTTGCAAGACTTATGCAGGTTGCTGCGAGAACGGCGCCTAAAACTAGAGGGGTCGATGATGTTCTAACATTAATTGTTTATGGTGCTGAGAAAAATGCTATAGCTGAAAAAATGAGAGAAATGGCGAAGGAAAGAAGCGCCAGCCTATTTGAACGCGATGCAATAAGCGTAGAGAATTCTGAAGCCGTCGTTCTGATAGGTGTCAGAGGGGATAGAAGCCCTGGATTAAATTGCGGCGCATGCGGCAGTAAAGACTGCAGGGAGTTTGAGGAGAAGCAGAAGAAAGTGGGGCAGGATTTCATGGGCCCGACATGCGTATTTAAGGCATTGGATTTAGGGATAGCTCTCGGTTCGGCGGCTAAAATTGCCAGTATCCTAAATATTGATAACAGAATAATGTATCATATAGGCGCAGCGGCCATGAAGCTGAAACTAATTCCTGAAGCAACAATCATTATAGGGATACCGCTCTCATCTAGAGGAAAGAACATATACTTTGACAGAAGATGGCCCTAAACTCTCCATTTTCCTCCCTTTTTATCTGCTCTCACGATTTTTTACCATCGGGAGCTGGCTGAAAAATAGAGCCATTAGGCAGAAAGCCCAATTTCAGGAAGAGCTCCTGCTTGCTGGTTGGCGCGTTTCGCTGAAAGATGCTGCCTCGCCTTTGTTTTGGATAGAAGAAATGTCCAAATCTTTGGCGAATGACCTTTTCGCCAACAACCCTTTGCCCTTAATGGATATAAAATATGTCCCTTTCGTTTATGCAAGCGAGCCGCTTAAATTGCATAAAATCTTTAAGTTGAAAGGCTAAACACATAAGATTAAAGGACATTTCGATCGGAAGGTTAAGATGAAATACACCATTTATCCTCACCCAAGAAACCCGCGGTATTTCACGGATGACGGCGAACGCGCCATTTATTTTGCAGGCTCACACACATGGTGTAATCTGCAGGATATGGGTGTAAGTGATCCACCGCTAGAATTTGACTTCTCCGCGTACCTGGACTTTCTTAAAAAGTATGGACACAACTTTATTCGACTGTGGCGCTGGGAGATGCCGAAATGGCGATACACTTTAGATAAACCATTTTCGTTCTGCCAGCCCCATCCTTGGAAACGTGTAGGTTCTGGACTTGCTTTGGACAAGAAACCCAAGTTCGACCTGAATAAATTTGACGAATCATATTTTGAGCGCCTCCGCAGGAGGGTGGAGCTGGCTGCTGAGAGAGGGATCTACGTATCAATTATGCTGTTTGAGGGGCATTGCGCCCAATTTGCCGCTCAAGGCTGGGAATTTCATCCATTCCACCCAGAGAATAATGTAAATGGTGTAGATGGTGGACGATTAGATTATTATACTCTTAAAAATGAAGAAGTGCTTGCACTGCAGAAAGCCTACGTCCGCAAAGTCATAGACACGGTCAATGAGTTTGACAATGCACTCTACGAGGTTTGCAATGAAGCAGGTAAATACTCAACTGAGTGGCAATACTATCTTATCTATTTCATCAAATCTTATGAAGCAGAGAAGCTGAAGCAGCATCCGGTTGGGATGACCTTCCAGTATGGCGGTAACAAACATAGCGGTAGTAATGCCGACCTCCTTAATAGTCCAGCGGATTGGGTCTCTCCGAATCCAGAGGGAGGTTATCGAGATAATCCTCCGGTGAACGACGGATCAAAAGTTATCCTTAATGACACGGATCATCTGTGGGGTGAGGGAGGTAATCCTCAGTGGGTTTGGAGGAGCTTTACACGCGGACATAATGTCCTCTTCATGGATAGGATAATTGCCTTGTCTCATCAAACAATAACATGGGCGGGGTTATCACCGGCAGAAGATATACCGTACGCTGAAGAGATACGCAGAGCTATGGGAAACACTGTTAAACTTGCATCTCGCTTTAATCTAGCAGATATGCTTCCGCTACCAGAGTTAGCGTCAACAGGGTATTGTTTAGCAGATCCTGGCAAAGCATACATTATTTACTCTCCATTTAACGTTGAAATTAAAGTGGATCTGCGGGAAGCGTGCGGAAGGTTGAGAGTAGAGTGGATGCATCCGATCCTAGGTAGCTCAATTCTAGATGGCACTTTAGAAGGGGGCGGATGGCGAACTCTCAGACCAGCTTTTGAGAACGATTCTGTTCTCCTGCTCTATAAAGATTGCCCTAAAATTAAATAGAATAAAATAATTGAAGATGGGCGGATACAAAAGCATCAACGAATCTATCTTTTCCTGCCCAGCATGCGCTCTAGATGTGGACGCAGTTTCTCGTTTTCTTGAATTATCCTATCGCGGCCAATCTCTTTAAGCTTGGTCGCCATCTCTCGAACTATCTGTGCAAATTTTACGCCCTCTGCTGCAGACACGTATTCAACCCTGAACCTATCGGGCGTTAAGCCAAGTTTTTCTAAAGCTTTAGCCAAAGCATCCATTCTAACCCTCATCTTTAAATTTCCATCAATGTAATGGCAGTCATAGGGGTGGCAGGCGCCTATGAGAACCATTCCAGCGCCTTTTCTAAAGGCATATAGTATGAAGTCTCTGTCAACGCGCCCAGAACACATGACTCTAACGATTCTGATATTTGGATGATACTCGAAGCGGCTTGTTCCAGCGAGGTCTGCACCAGCATAAGCGCACCAGTTGCAACAAATTCCAAGAATCTTGTCTTCGGGATTATTTTCTAGGGCAGCATCTATCTGCGCAAGTATCTGTGCATCCGTAAAGTGCATCTGAGTTATTGCGTCAGCTGGACACTCGGCGACGCATGTTCCACATCCATGGCACATGGCCGGTGTGACTTCAGCTGGCCGTCCTAGCTCAGCTTTTATGGCGCCATAGGGGCACTTCATTGCACATATGCCACACTTAACCTTAGTGTTCCTACATTTCTCAGGGTCTATAACGGCTATTATCGGGTCTATTGTAACCGAAGGCTTAGATAATATTGTTGCAGCTCTAGCCGCCGCACCGCATCCCTGAGCAACGCTATATGGGATGTCTTTCGGTCCTTGGCATGCTCCAGCCAGAAATATCCCATCAACAGCGGTGTCTAGCGGCTTGAGTTTTGGATGGCTTTCCAGAAAGAAGCCGTCTGCCCCCCTTGATACATTTAAGAGCCGGGCGAGTTCATCTGACCCCCCGCTTGGTATCGCTGCGGTTGCGAGAACAACCATTTCAGCTTCCAGCTCTATCGGCTCCCCGAGTAACGTATCCTCCGCGTGTATTATGAGGTTCTTCGTCTTCGGGTCTTCCACTATCTTCGAAACTCTGCCCCTAATAAAGTTAACACCCATCTCTCTAGCCCTTTGATAGAATTCTTCGTATCCTTTAAAGTGGCTACGCATATCCATATAGAATACGTAAACCTCTACGTCGTCACCATAATGCTCCTTGAGCTGAATCGTGTGTTTAAGTGTGTACATGCAACAGAAGTTTGAACAGTAGGGATACTTATTGACGTCTCTTGAGCCAACACATTGAATAAATGCGACGACGCTAGGCCTTTTTCCATCAGACGCCCTCACAACGTGTCCGCCTGTAGGCCCAGCGGCGAGTATTAGTCTCTCAAACTCTAAGCTGGTTATAACATTAGCGTATTTACCATAACCATAAAGGTTACCTTCTTCCGGCAAATAAATATCGTATCCCGTCGCAACGATTATTGTGCCAACCTTAAGCTCTATTTCTTCAGGCTTCTGATCAAAGTTTATTGCTTGGCGTGGTCCACATGCATCAACACACTTATAGCATTCGATGCAGTAGTCTCGGTTTATCCTATAAATTAATGGGACAGCTTGCGGGAATGGTACGGATATGGCTTTTCTGACGCCTAAGTTCATATCCCAGTCATTAGGATACTCTATTGGGCATACCGCTGAGCATTCACCGCAGCCAGTGCATTTATCCTCTAGGACATAGCGTGGATTCTTTCTAATAATGACCCTAAAGTTGCCGATATAACCCTCAACCTTCACCAGGTCAGCAAAAGAAATTACCTCAATATTCGGGTGGCGAGCGACATCGACCATCTTTGGCCCTTCAATACAGATGGAGCAGTCAAGCGTTGGGAACGTCTTGTCCAGCTGGGCCATATGTCCGCCTATACTCTCCTTCTTCTCAAGGAGGTAAACCTTGAACCCCATTTCCGCTAAATCTAGGGCCGCGTTTATGCCAGCTATTCCTCCGCCTATCACTAAGGCTGTTGGAGTCACTGGAACTTTTATTGGCTCTAAGGGTTGAAGAAGCCTAGCCTTTGCAACAGCCATTTTAACTAATTCTTTAGCCTTCTCGGTGGCCTCTTTAGGATGGCTCGGATGAGCCCATGAGCAGTGCTCTCTAATATTCGCCATCTCTAGAAAGTAGGGGTTTAAGCCAGCTTCAGCGACGCATCTCCGGAATGTGAACTCGTGCATTCTTGGCGAGCACGCCGCGACAACGACTCGATTAAGATTATGCTCCTTTATAGCCTTCTTAATCTCCTCTTGACCCGGGTCTGAACACGTATATCTATTGTCTACGGCGAAGACAACGTTTGGTAATGTGCGCGCATACTCAACAACGCTTTTAACGTCCACTACGCCAGCTATGTTCAGGCCGCAATGGCAAATAAACACGCCAATCCTTATCTCTTCAGGTTTAGAGGGTTCGGCACTCATCTTTTAACACGCCCCCCTATCTGAAGCCTCCTGACAGAATCATAAATTTTAGATGCTGATTTACTGCGAAGCTCCTTAACCATATTTTCAGTTGAAGTTAACCTTTCTAGGGCTTTATTCCAAGCGCCGGATTTAACCGGAGCATGGTGGATCGCTACCCTCATAATTTCTATAGCACCTTCAATAGGACAAGCATTTCTGCATGCGCCGCAATAAACGCAGAACAAGTCGTTAACGGTAACTTTTCCGCCGCTAGAGAGCGAGAGAACAGATGGTATTGGGCAGACATTAACGCATTCTCGGCATCCTTCTGGGCATAGTTCGCTATTAATTTTTATGAAGCCTGTAACAATTTTTCTCACATGTATCGCATTATAAGGACACTTTACTTCACATATTCTACAGCCCGGGCAGCGCTCAACGTCAACATCAACTTTAGACACTTTGCCTTCGCCATCAAATTTAACTTTGATTAAATGCAGCGGGCATTCCCCCTCACATATGTGGCATCCCGGTGGACATTTTTCCTCATTAATTTCAACCTCATGGATTATCCTCGGAAAACTTTCGCTCTTCAGAACGGGGATCCATTCCTCGCTATTGACGTTTTGTTTAAATGCGCCGAATATGCATATCTCGCTACATATGCCGCAGAAGTTGCACTTATCCTCAAGAACGGTTACCGTTATCTTTTTAGGCGCTTTCTCGGTTTCCTCAAAATCCGATGGCTTAACAATTTTTATTGCTTCTTTAGGGCAGGCCACCTCACAAAGCTCGCAGCCAACGCACCTATTCCTGTCGAGAAGCAGCGAGTAACGCTTAGTATATAGGATTCTCTCTAGCGTAAGAGAGCTTTCATCCTCGCTCTTAACGATTTTTATGAGCAATGCCCATCAACCCGATAAGTTTTTACAATTATAGGTTGCTCATAAATAAGAATTTTATGCTAAAGTTAAGTTATATTAACCTCCTATGAAGCCTTAGCGATACGAAAATGTTTTAGAGACTGAAATGTTTGTATAATTCTTTAAGGAGGCTTTATATGTCGGGTCAGATGAAGGCTGCGAAGGAAGGGCGGGAAACTGAAGAGATGCGCATGGTCGCGATGGATGAAGGGGAGTCTCCAGAAAAAATACGTAGAAGAGTCGCCGAGGGAACAGTTATAATAACCCGCAACCTTCAACACGAAAATGTTCGCCCACTAGGGATAGGTAAGGGGCTCAGAATAAAGGTTAATGCTAATATTGGAACCAGTCCTGATATATGTGACCTAAATCTTGAGATAGAGAAAGCTAAAATCGCTATAAAGTATGGTGCCGATACAATAATGGATTTGAGTACTGGAGGAGACTTAGACGAGGCTCGGAGAGCTATAATCAAGGCCATTAATGTTCCAGTTGGAACAGTTCCAATCTATCAGGCCGCCATAGAAGCCGCTAAGAAGAAGGGGTCGATAGCGCACATGGATGAGGATGACATATTCAGCACGATAGAGAAGCACGCCAAGGATGGCGTAGACTTTATGACAGTCCACTGTGGGGTCACGAAGGAAATCGTGAAAAAGCTCGCGAAGCAGCCGCGCCTAATGGGTATAGTGAGCAGAGGTGGGACGTTTCTGGCCGCTTGGATGCTTCACAACGATGAGGAAAACCCGCTCTATAAGGGATACGATTACCTGCTTGAGATAGCCGCAAAATATGATTTCGCGTTAAGCCTAGGGGATGGGCTTAGACCCGGATGCATATTTGATTCCACAGACCACTATCAGATCCAAGAACTGCTCACAATAGGCGAGCTCGTTAAGAGGGCTAGAGAGGCCGGCGTTCAAACGATGGTTGAGGGCCCGGGCCACCTACCGCTAAACCATATTGAGACAAATGTTAAGCTTGCAAAATCAATCTGCGGGGATGCGCCCTTCTATGTCCTCGGCCCTGTCGTAACGGAAATAGCTCCAGGGTACGATCATATAGTGAGCGCGATTGGAGGGGCGTTAGCTGGGTTGGCTGGAGCGGACTTCCTTTGCTACGTTACCCCGGCTGAGCATCTCGGATTACCTTCAGTGGAGGATGTTAAGGAAGGGGTTATAGCCACCAAGATAGCGGCGCACGCCGCTGACATTGTTAGGCTTGGAGAGAAAGCCGCGTTGAAAGATCTTGAGATGGCCAAGGCTAGGGCGAACTTGAACTGGAAACTTCAAATGGAGAGCGCTATAGATCCGGAGAAGGCGATGAAGATCCGGAGAAGAGCTAAGCTTAGGAGCCCGGAAGCATGCTCAATGTGCTCTGAATACTGTGCGATAAAAGTATTAAAAGAAGCTTTGAAAGCCCAATGTTTATGAAGTGAGGCAGCGAAGTTATATAATGGTGTAGGGGCCTCATACCATGTTTGGAGAAGCGAAAAGCATTAAAAAGATCCCTGTAACGATAACTATCGCTGGCAGCGATTCAGGCGGCGGCGCCGGAATACAAGCGGATCTTAAAACTTTTGCGGCTCTGGGGGTTCATGGTGCGACAGCGATAACCTGCGTAACAGCCCAGAACACTTACTCCTTGACAGCTATTGAGTGTGTTAAACCGGAGATTGTTAAAGAGCAGATTAGGCAAGTGGCTGAGGACATGGGGATAGATTCTGGGAAAACTGGCATGCTATATACTGTGGAAATTATTGAGGCGGTCTCTGAGGAAGTGTCGAAGCATGGTTTTCCATTGGTCGTTGACCCGGTCATGGTCGCCAAATCCGGTGCACCGCTGCTGAGGCCAGAGGCGGAGAAAGCCTTGAAAAAATCTCTTCTGCCATTAGCAACCGTTGTAACACCTAATAAATTCGAGGCAGAAAGGCTTGTTGACAGGGAGATTAAGAACATTGATGATGCAAAAAAAGCGGCTGAAGAGATATGTTCTATGGGGCCTAGGGCTGTCGTTGTTAAAGGTGGGCATTTAGATACCGTAGAGGAAGCGATTGACGTGCTTTATTATAGGGGCGAACACATGATTTTTAGGACGCCGAGATTAAGTGTAAAGACAACTCATGGAACTGGCTGCAGCTTCTCAGCCGCTATAGCGGCCTTTATCGCTAGAGGCGAAGATATACCATCAGCAGTTAATCACGCGAAAGACTTTATTTATCACGCAATAAAGTTTGGTCTGGGAATTGGCAAGGGCGTTGGACCAGTTAACCCGCTAGCAGCTCTTTATCGTGAAGCTGCCAAGTATAGCGTCTTAAGGAGCATCAATAAAGCTAAAAAAATCCTTGAATCTTCGCCCCATGTCGCTAGTCTTGCGCCAGAGGTTGGAATAAACGTCGCGATGGCATTACCCTACGCTGAGAGCATTATGGACGTGGCAGCCATCCCCGGGAGATTAATGAGAGTCTTCGATAGCGTTAAGGCTTCATCATGCCCGGAGTTCGGCGCCTCAAGCCATCTAGCTCGATATCTTCTTGAAATAATAAGGTATGATCCAGGTAAGAGGGCCGCGATAAACATACGTTTTTCAGAAAACCTTTTAGACCTACTTAGAGAGGAGGGTCTTCAAATATCATTCTACGATAGAAGTGAGGAGCCGGAGGAAATTAAAAGGGTTAATGGGATGACTATACCTTGGGGCGTTAGGCAAGCGATTGCTAAAGCCGGCAGGGTTCCAGATGTAATATATCATAGGGGGGATCTGGGCAAAGAGCCCATGATAGTCATTTTCGGGGAAGATGCCGTAGCGTTAGCTGAGAAAATCGTTAAGCTCGCCAAGAAATTGTGAGCGTGATCTAATCATAGCAAGACTTTAATACTTTCCATAGAATTATAGGAATATTGGGTAGTTTGAGGCGCCGGTGAAATTGAGAAGCAAACTGCTTGGAATGCGTCTCCCTCTGGCAATATTTATTTTGGCGGTTTTAGCGTCTGTAATCTCAGGCTCCATAATAATAAACCTTACTTTAATGAGCAATTCAATAGATGAAGATTGGTTATGCCTGAGGACAGAGCTTTTTAAGATGAATTTTCCAAAGTCATGGTGTATGGAAAGAGGATACGTGGATAAGAACGGAACGGTTTACATGATTAATTTATTTAGTGATGATTTTAAAACTGTATTACACTTTGAGTTTTATAGCGAGGCGGCAACCAGAAGTTTCATGGAGAATCATAATCTCACACAAGTCTCTTCGATACCTGAAATTGACGCTAAGGAAGTATACGGTTGGGTGTCGCAGCAAAATATTAATGCAACATATGATGTGGTTAATATGGATCCTGATCTCTTCAATTTTATTGAGAATTGGGCAAATACACGTGGATATGAAGTGCACTATTTGCTCGTAAGCATAAGAAAAGCTTACCTCGTGAATAATGTTCCCCAGAACACCACTGGTTTATTCCTCTCGTCAATGGTTGACGGGAAACTTATTAAAATTATTCTTTATGGCGAGGAAATCTCATGGAGTGAAAATCAAGAAAAATTTAAGAAAATATTAGATTCAACAGAGTTTTTCATGGATAAGTGGTATGCATGAGCGTAAATGAATTAGATTATCGAGGAATAGCTATTAACTTGCTGATAGGTGGCGTAATAAATTTTGGCGCGCTGATCTTTCTCGACATGACTGTATATTCAATAATGGGCTGGATATATAGGTCATTTGGCATTTATGGGGTGCTGGCGTTTGAGGAAGCGCAAAACGCATATTACATTATTAGGCTGGGGACAGTTTTTCTATCTAGCGGGTTTTTAGGTGGATTATATGCGGGATATAAGATAAAAGAAAACTTAAGGGTGATTATGGCCTTTCCGGGTTTAATTGGATTATTATTAACACTTACGCTGCAATTCTTCCTAAGAACCCTATCGATACAGCATCTTTTCGGATTAGTTAAGAACGTTATTATACCTCTAATGGTGCTGATTTCAGGCTCGTATCTGGGAGGATATACTCTTAACTGGCGGGTAGAGGAGAAACCTAAAGAAGAAAGAATAAGTCTAATATCTGCTTAAAGCGAAAGATTATAGCACAATTAGTAATGTTAAGTCATTGACGTTTGTTCCTGTCGGCCCCGTATAAATTAAGTCTCCTAAAGCCTTAAAGAACGAGTAAGAATCATTATTGCGCAAATACTTTTCAGCGTCAAGCCCCATCTTTTTTGAACGATAAATTGTTGCGCCATCCACTATAGCTCCGGCAGCGTCCGTCGGTCCGTCAACACCATCCGTGCTTGCTGAGGCAATAATCACCCCCCTTAAGCCAGATATGCTTAATGCTGAAGATAACGCTATCTCCTGATTCCTGCCCCCAATTCCTTTTCCAATCACTGTGACCGTGCTTTCACCTCCTACGACTATGCCAGCAGGACGTTTCACCGGATTATTAGAGGAGAGTATTTCCTTAGCTATTGCGCCGACCATTAAACCTATATCTCTTGCCTCGCCTTCAGCATAAGAAGTTAACAGAAGAGCGTTTAATCCTGCCTTCTTCATTTCATTTATCGCTGAGCGGCACGCATCTCTATTATTTCCTATTATAAAATTGTAGGTTTTTTTGAAGCATAAGTCACCGCTTTTAGGGTTTTCTTCCACCAACCCTTTTTCCCCATTCAAGAGGAGATTTTTAATTGACTCTGGGACACTATCCCAAACGCCATACTTCCTTAAAACATTAATAGCGTCTGAAAATGTTGATGAATCTGGAACTGTGGGTCCGGAAGCTATTACGTCTAACGGGTCTCCTATAACATCTGAGAGCAGCAGGCTAATTAATGTCGTAGGGTAAGCGCTTTTCGCCAGTTGTCCTCCCTTAAACTTTGACAGATGCTTTCTAACAGCATTTATCTCATTGATTGTAGCTCCGCATTTCAAGAGAATCTCGGTAACCTTTCTCTTGTCTTCAAGCGATATTTCGTCGCGAGGATAAGTCATGAGGCTTGATCCGCCTCCAGATATTAGGCATATTATCAGATCGTCTTCTCCAGCCTTTTCAGCGATCTCCATGATTCTTCCTGCCCCCTCTACGCTGCTCTCGTCTGGAATTGGATGTTTTGCTTCGTGAAGCCTCACAAACCTAGTTTTAAACCTTCCTGAAGTCCCCTGTGGAACCACTACTAAGCCTTCCTCTATTCTCTCTCCAAGAACATCTTCTATTGCTTCAGCCATGTAGCCGCTTGCTTTACCCCCACCGACAACGAAGATTTTTTTGAAAGATTTTAGATCAAAGATTTTGTCTTCAACCATAAGTTTTTCATTGTGAACTTTAACCTTCGAATAAATGAGGTTCTTTGGGTCAACAGATTCTATAGCCTTTTCAAGAGTATTTAGAGCGATTTCCCTAGCTCTCCGATCTACATCAGACATGGCATTATTGAGAATCTCTTCCCTATTCTTAACTCTCACAATCATTTTAAGCCACCGCGTCTACAACCTATTTTATCACTTACTTTACTGTAACTTTTGACGGCCAAAATATTTTTCCACATTAAATCTCTAAATTTTCAGCGGGTATCTGCCATATTTTCTTGCCGCCTCATAGATGGCAAGGAAGTTCTCTATGGGTGTGTCCTGCGTAATGTTGTTTGAAGTGCCTAGCACGAAGCCGCCTCCAGGGGCACATACTTCTATTGTTCTTTTAACCTCCTCCTTAACTCTCTCGGGTGTTCCATGCGGTAACGTTTCCTGAACCGATAGGCCTCCCCACAGCGTTATTTTATCACCATACTCTGTTTTTAGTTCAGACAGATTCATGCAGTCCGGTTGAACTGGGTTAAGTATGTTTACGCCTAGCTCTATTAGGTCGGGTATTATAGGTCGAAGTTCTCCATCAGAATGATAAAAAACGTATTTCACTCTAGTTCTCAGCGCACCTATTAATTTTTCGTAGTTTGGTTTAAAGTACTTGCGCCATAGCTTAGGTGCTATGAGGAGCCCGGTCTGAGCTGCGACATCATCATATATGTTTATCTGGTCTACTCCGAGCTCAGACAGCTTCCTACCTATTCCAACATAATATTCTAGTAGTTTAGAGAGGAGCTTGTTGACGAACCTTGGGTTTTCATAAAGATCTATCATAAGCTGCTTAAAGCCCCTAAGATACCATGCTTGACACCAAAATGCGTCTGCCCCGACGCCACCGACAACCCAATATCCCTCTTCCTTCATTTTCTCAACATCCTCTTTTGTTATCTTAAACCTACCTGGGGCGTCTGGGTCTGGAAAAGGGTATTCATCTAGAAAATCTTCATCGGCTTTCTCCAAAGGATGATGTATTATACGGCTCTCCGTGCCAGCAGCGGTTAAACGACGCCTTACTCCCCACTCATCCTCCATGACGCTTGGCTCAACCCATATTCCAACACCATAATGGATAAATGCCTCATATGCCACGCCTTTACGGGCAAAATCGTCTGAAACGCTTGGCCCAATGCTCCGTACTCCTAGCCATAGGTCTGGAGAAAAATTAGTCAGCTCATCCTGTTTTAGTTGACCGCGTAGCTTAGCTGCGAACGCTGGAGAGAGCCAAATATCTAACGGGAGCCTATCCGGCTCCTCGTGCTCAAGAATTCTCAGAAACCTTTCACGCCACTCCATTCAGCATCACTTTATCAGCAATGGATATCGACCATACTTTTTAGCGGTCTCATAAAGCGCAATTATATTTCTGAATGGCGTAGAGGGTTGTAATCCATGTGCTGGCGCTATTATTAGCCCGCCCCCATAGCCGCATGTCTTTACCCTAGTGATAACTTCACGTTTAACCTCTTCCTCAGATCCGAACTGCATGGTCTCTTGAACCGATATTGTTCCATGCAGAGATATTTTTTCACCGTATTTCTCCTTAATTTTAGCAGGATCCATGCAGTCGGGTTGAATTGGGTTCAATATATCTACGCCGATTTCTATCAGATCAGGTATTATTGGCTCAATATTGCCGTCGCTGTGATACCAGATGTAGATGCCTCCATGTTTCTTCAGCTCATCTATTAGAATCTTCATTCTCGGCTTGAAGTATTTCCTCCAAAGATTTGGGTGGATGATCATGCCCGTTTGCGCGCCCACATCGTCTCCTAACTGTATGCAGTCAACGCCAATCTCAACGAAGCGTTTCCCCATCTCCAACCGATACTTAAGGAGACGATCAAGCAACTCGTTAACAAAACTTGGGTTTTCATAGAGGTCTATGAGAAACTTGTTAAAACCCCTTAATGAACGGGCTATCTCGAAGAAAGTACAGTACATAGCGCCCTGAACGAAGTATTCCTCCCGCCACATCCTCACAAGCTCAGTAGCCCTATCAAAGATTTTATCAAATCTTGGGAACTCAAAATCGTCTAAAGGAATATGCTGAAGAGGATGATATATTATGCGGGTATGTATTCCATCGGCGGCGACTTCATATTTAATTCCCCACTCGTCCTCAAAAACTGAACCCGGCCTCTGAGTTGAAGGCAATTTTAGCTCTTCCTGCATTGACCAGCCAACCCTTCTTAGGTCAACGCCAAGCTTTCTTCTCAGTTCTTCATAGGTTTTGGCCCCAAGATAGTTTGCGGCGTGTACCCAAGGGTGAGGATGAGCCCAATCAATGGTTTCATCGAGGGGAACCCTGTCCGGCTCCTCATGCTCTAGAGCCTTAATAACCCTTTCACGCGGGTTCATTCTCCCTTCGCCCACCCTTTTATTATTTCTAATCCCTTAACAGCATCATTCACGGCCGCATCTAGACCGTAGCTTTCAACCATCCATGGCCTAGCAGCCGCCCCTCCAACAATCACTTTAACTTTATCTCGCAGCCCCTCCTCCCTCAATTTTCTAATAACCTCAGCGGTGTTAACTATTGATGTTGAGAGCAGAGCTGAGATGCCGATTATTCTCGCCCCGGTCTCCTTAGCTGCTTCAACAAATTTCTCCGGCGGAACATCTACGCCTAAATCGTGAACTTCAAAGCCCGCTGAAACGAGCAGCGTTTTAATTATCTCTTTACCGATATCGTGTAGGTCGCCGATTATAGTTCCCAAAACAATTTTACCCTTACTCTCACCCTCGCTCTTCAAGTAAGGTTTTAAGATCTCTAAAGCCCTTTTCATGATCTCTCCCGACATAACTAGCTCGGAAATGAAATACTCGCCACTCTCAAATCTTCGTCCGACCTCATCCATACCTGAACGCAATGCTTCAATAATCCCCATAGGATCAAGTTTTATGTGAAGAGCATCGTTAATCAAATCTATCACTTTAGCAGCATCCATGTTGACTAATGCCTCTCTTAAAGCGTCTAAAATTTTATGAGTCATTCAAATATTGCCTCCTTTCCCTCCGCTTCCTCATTTACTGAAGTTAAATTTGAATTTTTAGTCAATCTTAAGGATGTGATTTAAGTATCTTTAAAGTGACTTACGCTACTCTAAGAAAATTATTTTTCTCCCTCTAAACTATTTTTCTTTGGGATGAGCATTTTGAGAAATCTGCTTAGTTTACCTAATGTTCGGGAATCTCTATTCTATAGTAAAGCTCCTAGTGACAAGGTTGAATGCGCTCTATGCGAGCGCAGATGCGTTATTCCTCCCGGAGAGTACGGTTTCTGTAAGACTAGGATAAATATTGGTGGAAAGCTCTACACGACAGTATACGGTGCCCTAAGCGCCATAGAAAGTAGACCCATAGAGATTAAGCCTTTCTTTCATTACTGGCCCGGCTCAACAGCCCTAACATTTTCAACATGGTCATGTAACTTTACTTGCCCATGGTGTCAGAATTGGGCTTTATCAAAGGTCTCGCCGGAGCCGAGTAGCGTCAACTACTATTCTCCTGAAGACATCGTCAGTTTAGCGATTCAGGGCGGTGATGAGGGTTTGTGCGCTAGTTTTCAGGAGCCCACACTTCTAACGGACTGGAACATCGACGCATTTAAGGTTGGGTGTGGGTTAGGGTTATATGCATGCTATGTCTCGAACGGGTATATGACGCTTGAAGCCTTAAAAGCCCTTTGGAAGTCGGGTATGGATGGGCTAAAAATTGACATCAAGGGTGATTTCGAGGTTTACGAAAAATTTTGTGGCGGAGTAAATGCTGAAATCGTTTGGAGGAATGTTAGAGAAGCGAAGAAAATGGGTTTTCATGTTGAATTGGTGAACTTAGTGATCACAGATGTTAATGATGATGAGGAGTGCTTAAGAGCGATAATTGAGCGGGCGCTTAAGGAGGCTGGTCCAGAAACTCCCATCCATTTCACCAGATATTATCCGGCATATAAATTTGATAAGCCGGCAACCAGCATAAGAACCCTTGAAAAAGCCTATGAAATAGCTAGGGGTATGGGCATGCTGTACCCATATGTGGGCAATGTTCCAGGCCATAGATATGAGCATACGTATTGCGCGAATTGCCGTGAACCGCTCATAAAGAGGTATGTTTCAGCGTTATACGCTACAGTATCACGGAGGAGAATAAGTGTCCGAAGTGTCATACTCTCATAAATATACGTGGCAAATACGTTGGGAAGAAGCGCCAGCTTCCATTAATATAGAGAGGGATAGCGAGACAAAATCTTATATTTAAAAGTATAAAGGGAACGGAAGAGCGAATATTGTTGGCGTATCAATGATTAGATAATGCTTATTATTCATTTGGCGGTCTCGCCAAAAATGGAAGGCGATTTAACCTAACACATCGCTTCAAATGTTATATTGCTCTCTTCATCTTTATGGATAGAGTAATCGTCAACGGAGTTTATTTTCTTAAAAACCCATTTATATGGGAATTTCGCCGCTAAAATTGCTAGTTTAACTGGATAAGCCTCAAACATTTCCAAGAAACTGAATAGCTTCCCTACCTGATCTTTTGGAAAATACGCCCTGTTGGCATTAGGCGCCTTAACCTCAAAAGCTATCATGTAACCTCCTTTAACCGCAAAAACGTCCGGTAAAGGCTCACTACTGGGCGCCGATACAGGGATCCTAACTGATTTAAATCCCAGCTCGCGAAGCCTTCTCACTAAGTCCCTCTCAGCCTGATAGCCGCGCTTCTTCATCCGCTTAATCTCCTTTAAAGTTAGGATTCTACCGTGTCTACCCTTACTCTTTCGTTTACCTCTAGCAGCCAGATCCCTCAGCGACATTTCACTGGGTCACCATTTTGATCCAATTTTAAAGCATTACTATTTTTTCTCCTCAAGTGGTCTTATGGCTAACTTTACCAGATCCATAAGCCAGTCAGAAAAGTTTCTCGCATTAGCGTACTTCTGATACTTCTTTTTATAGGGAACCTTTGAGATCATGTGCATCTCCAGCATTTTTCTCACATAAAATTTGGCGGTTGACCTTGGGATGCCTGCTTCTTTCGCTAGGTCGCCGCTAGTGAAGACCATGCCTAGACGAGAATACGCCCTTATGACTTCTGCTGGAAAAGGCATTGAAATATTAATTATTCTAATTAACTCCTCATTTAACTGAGACATTTTAGGGATATCCCCTTTGGATTAAAAGTGTACCCGAAAATCTTAAAAAAATTTTCTAATCGCGGACGCTGAAAAGTTTAAGCATTATACGAAATGTAGAAGACGTTTATGTCTTCCAAGTGGACCATAACATTTTGTAGAAAGTCGCTGAGCGATAAAATTGGGACTATTGGGGTTCTCTCATGAAACTTGCTTTGGGACGGAAATAGCGACAAAACAACCGGTATAAAGTAAGCGTACTTCCATCCCCCAATACCAATTTTATCTATAAGATGCTTCGATGCCTCCGCTAAAGATCGCGTCCTCTCAATCTGCTTTTCCACAGCCTTTAAACTTGCAGATCCGCTCCATCTTCGCCGCCAATGCTTACAGTCAGCTGAGATTATCAGCGGTTTTTTAATCCCAAGTATGTCTATTTCCCACCTCTTTTTAAGCCATGTGAAATGGAAATTTGTTTTAACGGTAAATCCGTTCTCTTCAAAGGATATTTTTGAAAATTTTTCAAATTCCTCCCATGTCAAAAATCTTGCAACCCTCTCAATGTCAGAACCTAGTTCTACAGCTTTAAGGGCTATTTTTAAACGCTGCCCCCAGCTGACAAAGACAGTCTCACCATCGAGCTTTAAAAGTCCATTTTCAGAAAACTCTTTTAAGAGATTCTTTGCTAAATCGCGGGGGACATGCGCCTCCCTACTTATATCTTCTATCTTTGCGGGATTCAGCTCAGTGGTCTCCTTAAGTACGGCGAGTAAAATCTCTCTTTTCGTGTATTCCACAATAACTTATGCCACCCATCAATAAAGTAAAATAATTAAAGTTATTTTCGGTTACTTCTTATTTCTGCCCCTGCACGTTTAACTCGCGCTTCTCTTTTCCCTTGTACTCTTGCGCGACGATCATGGTTGAGGTTAGAATAACGCTTGGTATGCTTCTAACCTTGTCGAGGAAATCGTTTAAATGCGTTAGCTCAGGTACGACGACTCTTGCGATTATATCGTATTCCCCGTAGATTATACTTGCATCTAAAACATTGTTTAGATCGGCTATTTTTTTGCAGACTTCTTTTTCAGCGCCAGAGTTTACTTTAAAGAGCACGTAGGCTTTAATCGCCATACCATACACCTCAAGCGCTATGTTAAACGCCAAAAAATATGCTATCAGAGTTACTTAATTGTTTCTGTTCACTATAGCATTTTAAGCCTCTCTTATTTCCACGCGAATTCCACGTAATCTTTAACTATGAATCTTCCCGTTAACCTTATGTCTTCCGACGATGAGCCAATCATAATTCTAAATTCCCCGGGCTCTATGACCCTCTTCATCTCTTGATTCAGGAATGATAAATCTTCAAGTGTTAGTCTAAATTCAACGGGTTTTTCCTCGCCCGGCTTAAGAGTCACCCGTTTAAATCCTTTAAGCTCTTTTACCGGTCTAGTTACGCTAGCAACGACATCTCTTACATATAATTGTGCAATCTCATCGCCCTCCCTGCCGCCAATATTCTTTACTTTGAATCTAATTTCCACACACTGGTTTCTTTCTACTTCGCATGGTTTTATCTCTAAGCAACTATATTCGAATCTAGTGTAGCTCAACCCATGCCCAAATGGGAAAAGCGGCGTGTATGGCGCGTCTATATATTTGGAAGTCCATCTATTCTCGGGTGACGGTGGTCTACCAGTACTCTTATGGTTATAATAGATTGGTACTTGGCCGACGGTCTGCGGGAAAGATACGGGTATCTTTCCTCCCGGATTATAATCCCCGAATATGACGTCTGCTATCGCGTAGCCAGATTGGATTCCCGGGAACCACGCCTCTATGATTGAAGGTACATGTTTAGCCGGCCATGAGATCGATAGAGGCCTACCGTTCATTAAAACCATGACTATCGGAGTCCCGGTAGCATATATCGCTTTTAGAAGGTCTTCTTGAACGCCGGGCAAATTTAGGTAGGCTCTAGAGGCTGCTTCACCGCTCATGTCTCTGCTCTCTCCAACAACCACTATGGCTACATCGCTTTCCTCCGCGGCTCTAATAGCTTCCTCGAAACCATCCCTTGACTCATCTGTAATGCCGCAGCCTTTAGCATGAATAACTTTAGTTTCACGTGAAACCTTGCTTATAACGCCTTCTAAAACGGTAACCACATCTTTCGGATCACCCAAACAAGACCATGGGCCGAGCGGGGCTTCCTTATCGTCAGATAATGGGCCTATGACGGCTATTGCTTTCAAATCCTTGCTTAATGGTAGAAGATCCCCATCATTTTTTAAGAGAACTATGCTCTTTCTAGCGATCTCTAAGGCCACCTTAATGTGCTCTTCGCATTTTATTATGCGGGCTGCCTTTTCAGGGTCAACATATGGTCTCTCGAAAAGCCCCAACTTAAACTTTATTTTAAGTATTCGCTTAACGGATTCATCTATGTGATTTTCGGAGACCCTCCCTTCTTTAACTAGGTAAAGTAAAGCCCTTTGGTATATATCGCCCTGCATATCCATGTCTACTCCAGCTTTCAGAGCCTTTTCAGCAGCCTCATATATGTCGCCTGCGATCCCATGGTTTATTAATTCCCCTATAGCGTTCCAGTCGCTCACAACAAACCCATCAAACCCCCATTCCTCACGCAGTATTGTCTTAAGGATGTATGGATTTGCTGAAGCCGGTGTACCGTTCAAATCGTTAAAAGCGCTCATTATTGTTCCAGCACCAGCCTTAACAGCTGCCTTAAATGGCGGCAAATAAACTTCCCTAAGCGTACGTTCAGATAAATCAACGGTGTTGTAGTCTCTCCCGCCCTCAGCTCCTCCATAGGCAACGTAATGTTTTGGGCATGCAGCAACCGAATTTTGATCAGATAGATCGGAGCCTTGAAAACCTTCCACCAAAGCCTTAGCCATAATTGATCCCAGATAGGGGTCTTCGCCAGCTCCTTCGGCGATCCTACCCCACCTTGGATCACGTGCAATATCAACCATGGGCGCGAAAGTCCAGCGTATGCCATCGGAGGATGCTTCAGCCGCAGCTATATAAGCCGCCGTCCTGACGGCTTCGGGATCCCATGTGCTTGTCAGCCCTAGAGGTATTGGAAATATGGTTTTATATCCATGTAAAACATCTAGGCCGAATATCAGCGGTATACCGAGCCTAGACTCTTCGACAGCTATTCTCTGAACCCTATTTATTTCCCTTGCACCATACACGTTGAGTAATGCGCCCACTTTTCCTTCCCTAATCATTTGCTCGAGTTTTTCGGTTACACCGCTATACTGACACATCTGCCCAATCTTTTCTTCAAGGGTCATTCTGCTTAAAAGATCCTCAACCCTCTTATCGATCGGCTGATTTGAATCTAGATATAGCGGCTTCAAAACATGTTCCTCCACTATAAAAATATTGAACCACCATCTAATAACGTTAACACCGAATCGCTAATGTCTCACCCGTCTATATTGCTTAAGATTTAAAAATATTTGAAAAAGGATTCTAGGAAAATAAAGACTAAAAATTTAGGGTTTATAGGCTGAGACTGACCAGTATTGGTGCGAAAACTTCAGCTACTAGCGACATTACTGTTATCATAGTGTTTAATGAGGGACCAGCTGTATCCTTAAATGGGTCTCCAACCGTGTCGCCTATAACCGCGGCTTTATGGGCTTCGGAGCCTTTACCGCCATATGCTCCAGACTCAATATATTTTTTGGCGTTATCCCAGAGCCCGCCAGAGTTAGCCATAAGAAGGGCGAATATTATCCCTGTAACTATGCTCCCAGCGAGGAACCCTGCAAGCGCCTCTTTCTTCAAAAATATTATTGTTAAAACTGGAGCCACTATCGCCAGTAGACATGGCAACAATAATTCTTTAAGAGCCCCCTTTGTAGATATGTCTACGCATTTAGCGTAGTCCGGCTTAGACCTCCCGTCAATTAAGCCTGGAATCTCTCTAAATTGCCGTCTAATCTCCTCAATCATCCTCTCAGCGTTTCTACCAACAGCCAAGATCAACAGCGCTGAAAGCAGAGGCGGCATCATCCCCCCAAGAAAGACCCCCGTAACAACTCTCGGATCCATTAGATTAAGCTCCTTTATGTCCACTAGATGGGCATAGGCGGCAAATAACGCTAGAACTGTCAGCGCTGCGGCCCCTATGGCGAATCCTTTTGTAATAGCTTTTGTTGTATTGCCCGCAGCATCAAGCCTATCAGCGATCTCAATAACCTCTTCACCTAGACCGGATTGCTCAGATATGCCCTTCGCGTTATCGGATATCGGTCCGTAGGCGTCAGCGGATATCGTCATTCCCACGGTTGCCAGCATTCCGACAGCTGATATAGCGATACCATAGAATGGGTTCACATTAAACATTCCTGAGAGATGCCAGGCGGCGAGCATAGCGATACATATACCTATAACTGGCGGCACTATGCTAATTATACCATAAGAAAAACCTGTGAGTATGTTTATGGCCGCACCGGTCGTTGATGCTTGGGCAACTTTCTGCGCAGGCGCTCTATCTATCGATGTGAAATAGTCGGAGGTTAAACCGATTACAACCCCAGCTATCAGCCCTGCTACTGTGGGAAGAAAAACTCCCAGCCATTTACCTTCCTCTAAACCTGAAAAGTAGGTTACGGCAAGAAGGAGAATTGCGAACAAGATCCAAGTTGAAAATGACCCTCTATTGAGGGCGGCTCCCGGATTGCCCTTTATGCTCATCTTAACGACGATCGCTCCTAATATTGAAGCAAATAACCCCACAGCAGCTATTGAGAGTGGCAGGATTACCAGCGCACTTTCGCCTTGCTCTGCACCAATGATCATGGCAGCTACTAGGCTGGCAATATAGGAGTCCGTTAAATCTGCCCCCATGCCAGCAACATCTCCAACATTATCACCAACGTTATCCGCAATTACAGCTGGATTACGCGGATCATCTTCCGGTATTCCAAGCTCAACTTTCCCAACCAGGTCTGCGCTGATATCTGCCGTCTTCGTGTATATCCCTCCCCCAGCCTTTGCAAAAAGGGCGAGTGCGCTGGCGCCGAAGCTGAAGCCTAAAACTATGTTTACTGCATCCTCATAGCTCCAGTTTAAAATGAACTTATAAACATAAAATAGTATGCTTACGCCTAGAAGAGATAACCCTATAATGGATAACCCCATTACTGCGCCACCATAGAAGGCTGTTGGAAAAGCTTTCTTCAATCCTTGTCTAGCAGCATTAGCTGTCCTAACATTTGCTTCAACAGCGGCCAGCATTCCGATGTAGGCTGCAAGCGTAGTGGATAATGAGCCAAGAATATATGCGACCGCCATACTCGCCCCAAAATAAATTCCCTTATCCTCTCTATGGTACATTGTGTAAACTGCCCCTAAAATTAAAGCCATTATCAAGACAAAGACGAGCAGAGTGATGTTTTGTCTTCTAAGGTATGCCTTAGCACCATCTTTAATTGCGCCGGCTATCTCCTTCATCTTCTCGGTGCCGCTATCTTGGCCAACGATATACTGGTATAAGTAGCCAGCCAGTCCAACCGAGACTAAACCAGCAGCCAACGCTACATACAGCCAAATCATTTTCAATCACTCTTCCCTAATCTTTTCAATACAAATCTTGAGATAGATTTATATTTTTTTATTTTAAGTAGAAAAAGCCTTATTTATTTCAGCCCACTAATCGAATCATAAGCATAATTAAGTTCGGAGTTGAAAGCTTACGCTGATCGGTGCCGGGTTAATTGGTTGCGGTGCAATAGGCACAGTTATAGCCGAAGCCATAGATAATGGAAAAGCGGGAAACATAAACCTAGTCATAATATACGATTTAATCCGCGAAAGATCCAAGCTATTAGCTTCTAAGCTTAGTCACAAACCACTCATAGCTGAAAGCTTCGATGAAATCCTTAGAAGGGAAGACGTCCACCTAGTGATTGAGGCTGCCTCACAGGAGGCTGTTAGACAGTACGCCGTCAAAATCCTGAATAACAATAAGGATTTAATGGTTATGAGCGCAGGCGCCCTAGTAGATGATTATTTGCTTGCAGAGATAATGAAGGCTGCTAAGGAAAATAAAAGGAAGGTTTACGTGCCTTCCGGCGCAATAGTTGGCCTAGATAACATTAAGTCGGCGAGTGTAGGCCAAATCGAAGAGGTTACACTCACAACAAGGAAGCCTCCAATAAGCTTTAAGGGCGCACCCTACGTTGAAAAGAGTAAAATCGACTTGTCCTCGCTTAGAGAGCCCCTTATCTTGTTTGAGGGGCCAGCGCGTGAAGCCGTTAAACTATTTCCTCAAAATGTTAACGTTGCAGCCACGTTAAGTTTAGCTGGGGTGGGGCCTGATAAAACTAAAGTTAGGATAATAGTCGACCCAACAATAAAAAACATTATCCACGAGATTCATGTTAAGGGCGAGT
The DNA here is from genome assembly GCA_038882715.1 of Candidatus Bathyarchaeia archaeon. Classification (NCBI taxonomy): domain Archaea; kingdom Thermoproteati; phylum Candidatus Bathyarchaeota; class Bathyarchaeia (SeqCode); species Bathyarchaeia archaeon. The sequence continues at coordinate 28,642 of JAVZNR010000004.1, read as the reverse complement.
TTGGAGAGATTTACACAAAGACGGAAAATAGGCCCTTCCCAACAAATCCTAAAACCAGTTTTATAGCGGCCCTCTCAGCGATAGCAACTCTAAGAAGAATAAGTGAGAGCGTAATTGTCGGAACATGATGAAAACAAACATATCATTCTACTAGGAGATTGAGTACTGCAAGCGTTGCGTAAATAGCTTCTTCAGTTCTTACGGTTTCAGTACCCTGCCTCGGAATCGTGTTGACTATAAAATCTGCTAGCGCACTTAACTCGAACCCTTCTTGCCTAGCGATCTCATATAGCCCCTGTGTTGGGGCCCCAAACACAATAAGCACTTTCCTCGACCTACGCCACTTATCCAGAATAGTGTCCTTAGTATTCATGAACGGGTTCCCGTATCTCGAAGTTGCAATAACCATATCGAAGTCTCCGCTCCTTATCATCTGCCCGAGTGGAGCATTTGAAACAGTGACCTTGTACCCCCAATATACGGGTATTTCTTCCCTGCTCGCTAACACCGCTTTGGGATTTTTGCCGCCCTCAACGATTTTAACAGTTATGCGGGTCCCTACGGGTAAGCGTGCACCTAAGACCGGTATCGGGTGCTCGACACCTATATCTACTAGTACCCGGTTTTTTTTCTCGGCAACAACTACGCCCTCCCTAAATTCATTTATAATCAAATCCTTCTTTCTACTCTTAGTCGGATGATGGGGTGTTCTGAGCGGGGGCAATATACCCACGTAACGCAGCTCAGGCATTATCTTAAAGAGCCTTTTTCTAATGTACTGCGGGGTCTCCAGGTAAGATAAGATAGTTGAGATGAGCTTTATATCGCTGCTCTGATCGATTTCAGGAATATCTGGATAAATTATGACTTCATCTACGCGGAAAATCGCTAAGGCACGTCCTATCCACCCAATTTTTGACGTCTTCTCCCTTAAATGCGGGGCATCTGAAACTACTGATGCAGGTATTGCCACACATAGTTTCTGCTGACGCTTCACTGGCCGCGTTGATTGATTTAATAAATGCTCGTGCATAATAGAACATCTAATTCTTACTTAAGATGTATTCCTCAAAAAGTTTTTCCGCCTCGTGAAGCGGTAAAACTTCAGCTGGATGTTTAAACGCATAAGCCGATATTGGAAGTATGTGGCCGGATTCACCCCTTAGTAAAGCCAGCTTAGCTCCCCGTATAACGTCGAACAGAATTGATACGGCGTTTGGCGCATCAAGCGTATTCAATCTGATCTCGATCTCAAACCTTGCACCGCTAAAATATTCCCCGGAAATCCATATATAGCTGTCCCGTCTATTCCCCAGAAAATCCACAAAATCAGTCGACCCAGCAACCACAGACGCCCTGTACGGCAGAACCATCTCAACCGTTTTAGTCTTAATTGCACGCTTAGTACCCCAAACACGCTCAATATCCGCGGACTCTGTTCCACCACCAACATCCAGCTGATATGTCTCCAGAATTTGAATGCCTCTCCTATTCAAAGCTTCAAGCACAGCCTTATGAATAAATGTTGCGCCAACCTGATCCATCAGATCATCTCCAACAAGCGGTAAACGAGCTTTACGGAAACGTTCATCCCATGATGAGTCACTGGCAATCAACGTTGGGGTCGCATTAATAAACGCGCACCCAGCTCTTAAAACCTCATTAACGTACCATAAGGAGGCGTTTTGGGCCCCTCCAGGCAAGAGATTAATTATAATCTCCGCGCCGCTCTCTTTAATTTTCTTGGCGACATTAACCTCCGGCGCGGGGTCAACTTCCACAACTCTTTTAGTGTACTCGTTAAGTCCGTCTAAAACGGGTCCTTTCAAAACCTCGATGCCCAGATTTGGAACTTCAGCAAACTTTGGCGCATTATTCGGTGGAGCAAATATTGCTTCAGATAAATCTCTGCCAACTTTACCCCTAGCTATATCGAAGGCGCAGACGAACTCTATATCTTCCGGCCGGAAACCCCCTATTTCCGGATACTTTAGTTTAACACTATCGCCTTTACTCCTGCAATAATAAACCCCTTGAATAAGCGCTGAGGCGCAGTTCCCAACGCCTATCAGACCAACTTTAATCTTAGGCAACGTCGATCACCAGAATACCTCAATGAAAAAATAGTTTAAGGAGGAGAAATATATACTTTTAAATTAGAACAAAACATGCTAGTAGAAAATGAAAGTAGCTTTAGTAAAATATTAGTTTCTAACGGCATAGATGATGAAATAACTTGATGATGCGCCTCTATTTATCACATTTAAAAAAATTAATTCTCTTTCTCAGCATCTTCAGATAGTCTCTTTTTAATCTCTATATATGTTTCCGCAGACGCCACCAATCTTAGCAGCTCATCGAGATTAATGTATTCCCTGCTCAGCGCTAGTTTTAACGTCTCTATTGCCATATCTATCTTGTCCTCAATTCTCTTCTTCACAATGCTTACAGTGGGTTGAGCTTTACCGAGCTCTTTAGCCGCCTCAGTAACATTCCCACATCTGAGCAACGCATCTAAAACCTTAACCTCCTCCTCGGTTAGGAGCGTCCGCCCAAACCTTTTCTTTCTCAACTCTACTCCTACTCACTTATTTTAAAGCAAGATTTGTAAATATTAGAAATGATATTTATATTTTTCTCTATGAAAGTTTTACCTTTACAGATACTGGGTTTTAGGAGAATGGTGGGGCTGGCCGGATTTGAACCGGCGACCTACGGGTTTCTTCAAGCTCCAGAACCTCTTCATCCCGTTAGAGGTCCGCAAACCCATTGAGCATGTTCTGGAGCCCCTAACGGCTGGCGGTTAGATCCGCCTAAGGCAGTCGTCATACCATTCTAGCAGCCGCATAGTACGCTCAGCTGCTACTAGACCACAGCCCCTGAAAAAGTTTTAGAAAGAATTCAGCCTTATATATCTTATGCCGCTTTTTGAACGAAAAAGTTAAAAGTACGAGTTATTAAGTTTACTTTGGATTGCCGGCCAAAGGGCGCGGGAACCACCCAAACCCATTCCGAACTTGGAAGTTAAACCGCGCTCCGTCCCCGGTTTTAGTGGGGTCTTCGGCCCCGCGAAGCCGGGGAAGCTGGCAATCCACCCAGTTGCAGCATGCTTCCTGTTATAGAAGCCATTTTAAAGGAATATCTTGGTAAGTTCCGTCTGGAAGCATTCTTCGGATTGTTATCGGCAGAACACCGCGCTTCAGCTCTTCGAGAGCTATGTCTATTGGGCTCTTTAAATCCTTTGTGACCTCTATTAATACTGGAGCACCCATAGCTATCTGTAATGCTCGCGCACCACATATCCTCGCCTTTTCAAATCGTGTGAGGTGGGGGGGACCTATAATGATCTTCTTCTTTACGTCCGGACTTACAGCCTTATATTCCTCCGAAACTAACGACAAAAAGCTCCCCCCTTAAAATGTTGAGAAACATTAAGAGAGCAAGCATGGGCAGGCTGGCACTTTACAGATTCCTTAAATAGCAATAAATAGCCTCCACATCTTTAATGCATCACTAAGAACATTAATTAAAATATAAATTTTACTGAAAAGGTATTCATGTAGATGGCGATAATAAAGTTTAATACCGCATATTTATATTCACTTTTGAGGTGTGAAAGGTTGCTGGAGAAGAAGGCGGAAAGCCTAATACTTGGCAGCGCAATCGTAATCTTTGATAGAGATTTCGGCACACTTTTCTTTCAGGATCTTAGGGCATATGGAAGCTTAGCAGATGACGCGGAATGGTTGCTTGAGAGAACGCCTCAAAGATCCTGGGGCATTATGATTAGGCCGGTTACAGATGGTGAAAGATATGGTTTGTGGATTGGCAAGTATGGTTCATACAGCAACCGAGTAATTTGTGAGGAGATTATTTTTGATGGAGGGGTCTCATCCATAAGCAGAATTCTTCTCGATTATGCAGAGCATAAAGTTGATGAGAGAAAAATAAGGAGAGTTATAACTATAGATGCGTGTAAAAAGAAGATTCGAGACAGCCGAATAATTCAGGGCTTTAAGCACTATAATTGTCCAGCAGAGAGATTTTATAAAAATTGCCCTCATGTAGAGGAAACGTATAAAGCTATAAGAGATAAGTATGGTCTCGGAGCTAGAGTTTATTACTCGTTTGTGCTGGATGTAATGTCCAGCGTTAAACAGTGTAGCGACGTGCTTCTATGCCCATTCTTATCGCGGTCTAATCCCTTCGAGAGAATAATTATTTTAAATGAGGCTCTGAGAAGCCGAAAACTTGGAGAAATAAAAGTTATTAATGGGAATCTAGTGGAGATATCTTAACTGCTCTTCTTAAATGTGAGTTGCCTAGCCTGACTTAACGTATTGTTTATCTTCTTCCAGTGGCTTCCCTTCCAATAAACCTGCCCACATTCACCGCAAATCCAAAACTCATCGTAAATTTTGTAGGTTGACGTTGGAATTTTATCTTTAATCTCCTCTTTACTGACCCGCCTTATGCCTGCATTACATTTCGGGCAACGCGACTTCTCAAGATCTATCTCCAGTCTAATGCCAAGATGTTTCGATAGATTCGCGAGTCTCTCTACATGTGTTTTTCCCTCAACAAAGACTGCTCTAACACCATGGGCATTAGCCTTCTTAAAAAATTGGTAATCTCTCGTCAAAATGATTCGATTTTCCTCAGAAGCTATCCTTAGAATTTCATCATCGCTCATATTATTAAAGTATTTAGTGTCAAATCCCAGCATTCTCAACCATCTAGCCAGTTTACCAAGCATGCCATCAACAGCTATCTCCAAGGCAGCGCCCCCTTAACACCACTTTTAATCCACAACTATTTTTCCTTGACCAGGCTTCGCCATAATTTCACCCTCATCCATAACTAAAGTTCCGCCAATAAATGTTTTTACGGGCATGCCCTTCACAACCCATCCCTCAAAGGGTGAGAACTTAGCCTTAGAATAAAACTCTGATGGATCTATGATTGACTCACGCTTCATATCAACCACTATGAAGTCTGCGTGGGCTCCTTCCTCTATTACACCCCTACCTTTAAATCTAAATATTTTAGATGGGTTCTCCGCAAGCACTTTAGCGAGCATTTGAGCCGAAAGTTGCCCTTTGTTAACCATAGTTAACATTAATGGAAGCATTGTTTCAAGCCCAGCAATTCCAGCTGAAACATCCCATACAGATGCGCCCTCCTTCTCTTTCAGCGCATGGGGCGCGTGATCAGACGCCACTATGTCAACCATGCCTCTTTTAAGAGCCCATCGGAGATACAAGACATCTTCTTGGGATCGAAGTGGTGGATTCGTCAAAGCTATATTGCCAATCTTATCCACATGTTCTTTTGAGAGAAAAAGGTGATGTGGCGTGACCTCGCATGATATCGATAAGCCGCTGTTCTTAGCTTCATTTATGATTTTAAGCCCCTCAGCCGTACTGACGTGACATACATGTACATGCGCACCTGACTCTTTAGCTAATCTTACAGCTCTTCTAATCCCCCTAACCTCGACTTCAGGAGAATGAGCCTCAAAAAAAGCATCAAAATCATCTCTTCCATCTAACCTTAATCTCTCAATTTTTTCACGTAGGAGTGCACCGTCTTCAGCATGCACCGCGATCGGAAGACCATTTCTCTTTGATTCTCTAAACGCCTCCACCACTAATTCATCTTCATCGGGGTTTAGTCCACCGACCATGTGGGATAGAAATATTTTGAACGCCTTTGCGCCTAAATTAGCTATCTTTCTTATTTCGTCTATTTCTCTTGGGAAAGCCGAGTAGAAAGATATGTTTACAATGGTTTTTTTAGAGGCTATGCGCATCCGTTCTCTTAATGCGCTAGAGCTCGCCGTCACTGGTTTATTGTTAGGCATATCGACGACTAGGGTTACGCCGCCATGTGCCGCAGCGCAGGTTCCAGAATAAAAATCTTCTTTATACGACAGCTCCTGATCCCTTAAGTGTACGTGAACATCTATAACTCCGGGAAGAACAAGCATGCCATCCAGATCTATTCTTTTCGACGCGCTCGGAAGATTCGTCTCCTTAGCCACTTTAACGATTCTTCCATCATCAATTGCCAGTCCAGCTTCTATTAGCTTGCCAGACAAACATATCTTAGCATTTTTAAGCATTAAATCAACTGTCAAGGCTCATTTCATCTCCTAGGTGAAATAGATTAGATATTCAACATATCAATAATATTAGTTTTCGAGAACGATGCTAAGAGTCAGATTGTTGGGGAAAACTTTCATTTTCCGATAACAGGTGTAAAATGAGCGTATCTTCTTGGCAGCTGCAGCCACATTAATATTCTGACATCCTTTCCGAATAGCAGTCTTCGCAAAGATATATTCCATCAGCCTCTCGAAGATTGTCGGACCAGGCACCACAGTTATCGCAATAGCCAGCTAGAGGTAAACTTTCTTCAATCTCTCCACCAGCAGATATCTTCGCCTTCTCTTGAATTATCTCAATTAACTCTGGCGTTACAGACAGGATGTCTTTGCTGGAAATTATTCCGACAAGCTGCCCCTTATACATGACAGCTAATCTCCTGATATTGTGGCGATTCATTTCTTTAGCAGCCTCATTTATCGTCTTGTCTGCATCTATAGTTATTAGCGGCGTGCTCATAATTTCCCTTGCCGTAACGTTGCTTGGCTGAATGTCTTCCGCGACAACTCTTATGACCAGATCCCTTTCAGTTATTATACCTATCGGCTTTCCGTCCTCAGTGCTTACGATCACGCATCCGATATTATTGTCCCTCATAAGTTTGGCGGCTTCATCTGCCCTCGAATTCTCCTTAACCGTTATAACCGGGCTCGTCATAACATCTTTAACAAGCATTCTAGATCTAATCTCAAGACCATCCATAGCTCTCTTCCTCTCTAAAATAAGAGGAGAGGAAGTCATTATTTAGGTTTTTGATTTTCCAACTTAATAACGCTATATGCTCTGATAATAGGCTAATGAGAATCGACCTTATCTCAAAAAGAAAACTATGATGACCCGCAGATCCTAGAAATTTCATCATGAAGGCGCTTAATCCTCTCGATCGCCGGATGATCCTTCCCTAGCTCGTTTTTAAATCGCTCTATGGTTTCTTCAATCGAAATAATTTTTGACCCTTCAATCAGCTTATCGGCATAAGCAACTATTTTTTCCTCAACTGTCTCCGGTATGTAGTTTTTATTTGGCCAACCGAGTTTTAAGGCTTCTTCAGCGGATATCCCGCCGCCTACATGGCGCTCTATAATTCGTATAATCCGCTCTGAAAGACCTAGCGATCTAGCTATTTCAGCGCCGGCAACCGCGTGATGAACACTGTGGGTTTTTGATCTGCCTATATCGTGTAGTAGTGCCCCAACATGCACAAGATTAACGTTAACTGTCACACCATTCTTCATGCATTTTTTAGCAATTTCAACCGCTAGATTCGCTACAGCCTCGCAATGCTTTATTACATCGACGGAGCAACCAACTTCTCTAAGGATTTTAAGTGCCTCTTCAGGCGACGGCAATGTTTCACTCATTTTTCAGCTCACTTTTAATGCGTTCAATTTTTTTGGAGAGAGCGTCGATTACCTTACTGTTATCATAATGAACGAGAGGTTTATGGCATATTGGACATCTAAAAAGGTTTTCAGTAGCCTCTTCAAACGTCGTGCGCTTGCATCCGGGAGTATAACAATAGTAGAAATCATGTTTTTTCTCATACTCAAGCCTAGTCTCCAGCTTCTCAAGCACACGTTTTTTCTGACTTATTATGAACCCTTCCACCTGATCCATTTGAACTCTCCAGTGAAATATGAACCAGCCAGTATCCTTGTCTCTAGTCCTTCTTAACCCAACTATTGAGTGTTCGTAAAGTCTGTAGAGAATTTTCCGCGCTTCATTAATCTTGACCCCTGTCTTCGCCACGATTTCTTCCTCAGTCATCTCATCGTTTTGGCTGAGAACCTCAATTATTTTAACGGCGTTATCGCCGCCGATAATCTTAGCGACTTTAGCTAACGTATCGCGGGCAACTATGGGCATACTCGATCGCACTCAATAATTTATTATACTCTATGAAACTTAAATTAATCGGAAACAACCTAGTAATTCACGATGAAGAATAATTCGATTTTAGGCTAATCTTATTATTTTCTTACCTTTAGCCTGCGGAATAATCTTGATCTTAGCGTTCTCGAACTCCCTTCTTAGCTCCCCGCCCATATATAGCTCGTGTAGGAAGACGCTTAACGCTCCAACCTCCGAGTGCGGTTGGGAAGTTATTGAAACGTTCCAATCTGCAACCTCATAAACCAACCTCGGAACCTTCTCGCCGCCAACAATCACAAGTTTATCTTTTCCCGACCCCCTAATTTTACTTATAACTTCGTCTAATGGTAGGCCATACATCGTCAAGTGTATGATTTCGCCGCCATTTTTCCGCCACCCCTTTACCTTCTCCACCCAGTTTTCAACGTATTCGATGCTGAAGGAGCCGCCCCATGTTTTAACCACCCTTCTAATGCTTTCTTCAACCTTCTCATCCTTTTGACCGCTATAAAATGCTCCGTGAGCCCCGAACGCTCTAGCTACGAGAAAAACATGAGTTGTAACCCGCTTATCCCTCTCCACTCTATGTCCAAGTCTAAATACAAACACTCTCCATGCATCACGAGAACTCAAATCTGCCACCTATTTTCTCAATTTGACCCCTAATTTTATCTACTAGGCTCGCTGGCGCACTAAAATGTACATGAAGAGAGTCGTTATTACACGTAACTTTATGAACTTTTGCGCTCTCAAAGATCCATGAGAGAAAGGACAGGGAATCTTGGTTAACTGGCAGCGTCGATGATAAGGCAACATATCTCCCTAAAAACCTCAAGATTTCCTTTTTAAGTAAGTCTAAGTTAGTTCCATAGAGGGCTGATATTGGAATAAAATCTAAGTCGAAAACATCCTTTAATTCTTCTATTCTCATATTTAATTCTTCTTCCGACAATAAGTCAATTTTGTTTAATGCTACTAGGATCGGTATACCGATAGCCCCTACCTCACGTATGGTCTCTAAGGAAGCGGTTAATTTTCTCAGAACATCGCTCATTTCTTCGCTTACATCGACAACCAAGAGAATTAGATCAGAGAAAATGGTCTCCTCAAGGGTGGAGCGAAATGCCTCTATTAACGTTATCGGTAATCGATCTATGAATCCAACGGTATCTGTTATAAACATCTTTTCGCCAAATATTTCAGCGATCCTCGTAGTTGTCGAAAGGGTCGTGAAGACTTGTGAATCCACCGGAACATTTTCTTTAGTTAACGCATTAAACAACGTGCTTTTACCAGAATTAGTATATCCGGCCAACGATATCGAGGGAAAACCCATTTCGGCTCTATGGGCCCGATGAATCTCCCTGGTTCTCCTGATCTCCCTCAGCTTCTCCTGAATCTTGCTGACTCTCCTTTTAACAGCCTCATAGTAAACATCTGCTTCATATTTACCTAACCCATGAAACCCTGGCTGCTCACCCATTTTGGCAAGCTTAACTTTTTCTTTAGCATTAGCTAACTCGAACTTCAATCTCGCTAATTCGATTTGAAGCTTTGCCTCCCTTGTTGACGCTCTCTTAACGAATATTTCGAGAATGAGTTGTAGTCGATCAATAACTTCGACCCCAGTCAACTTGGCAAGATTATATATTTGCACAACTTTCAGCTCATTCCCGAAAATCACTTTTTCAGCTTTAAGGTCTTTAACCATTTGCGCAAGCTCTTTCGCTTTACCAGCACCTATATGATATCGTGGGTTGGGCGGCCTAACCTGCTCGATTGAGCCTACAACCTCATATCCTGCTGCCTCAGCTAATGTTTTAAGCTCATCTAAACCGGATTTTTCAAAGGGCTCCCTACGGTATACTATTATCGCCCTCGTTTTATGCTTCCTCCTCATCTCTATCAGTCTTCAAGTGAACTATTTCACCTAAAGTAATGCCCCTCCCACTCCTCACGTTCTCGACTGGTTTTTCTAGCCCGGTTTCAAGGGACGGCGATCTAACCAATAATCTTATTTTTAATGCGTGTTCAATTTTCGCCGCTAACCTTATGTCGGGAATAAATTTCTCACTCTCAATCTTCTTTATTACGGACTCCTTCTCACCAATCTTTTTAGCCAGCTCCTCAGGAGTTAAACCTAGTTTCTCTCTCGCTCTCTTAATTAAATTGCCAAAGCCCTCAACAATCTCCACATCTTCAATAACGCTTGTGTCTGGTTGGCCCATCAAGGCGGGTTTCGTAGGCTTTCGTGACGAAATTGAACTCCTATCTGCTTTAGGCTTATTTATTTTCTCTTGAAGTTTTTCAGATTTAGATTCCCAGTAGCCTGAGCCAAGCTTCGCGCATTCGCCGCAAGTAATCATTCTTGCTCCTTCTATGATTACTTTGTTTGGTTTTCCAACTATTTCCCGCCCGCAAACTTCGCACTGCAAACCTCTCTACACCTAGATGATCCTCTCTACTTTACTCATTTCATAAACTTAAATATTAATTTCTTCATCCATACATTTTTAGGCATTCCTGAATGAATATATTGAATGGATGCCGGAAGGGAAGGAAGATCTTTTATGTTTAGCAAAGAATTTGCTCTGGAACGTATAAGGAAGATAGCTGATTATCAGTTTGGTAAAGGTGTGGGAGAGCACCTCTTCCCAGACGATGTTAAAATAGTTTTCTCTAAAGGAACTGGCAGAATAAGGCACGTTTACCTGAATGGTATTCTTTTAGCAACATTAAATCCGGTAACAGGTTTCTTTTCATTAACTATAGAGGGTGCGAGGAGAGTTTTCTCTTCAATGAAGGTTAAACGCCTATGGGTTAAAATCAGAAGCGACGCCGTACCCTTCGTTGAAAAGGGTAGCGATGTTTTCGCTAAGCATGTAGCCGATTCAGATGAGGAAATTCTTCCGGGGGAAGAAGTCATAATCATAGATGATTGTGGAGATGTGGTCGCTGTTGGCAGAGCTCTGCTCTCCGGAGCTGAGATGAAGGCATTTAAGAGGGGTATTGCTGTAAAAGTCCGCAGAGGGAAAAGTGAAGAGATAAAAGAGCGAAATGAAATATAATATTGATTAATGGATGCTCCGCGAGGCTTGCATAATGCGTAAAATAAGCCCTAGGGAAGCCAGAAGACTTATGCAACGTATGGGTTTAAACATGACAAACCTTAACGTGACAGAAGTTGTCTTAAAAACCGAAGATAAAGAGATAATCATTGAGAATCCTGAAGTTACAGTTTTAGACCTACAAGGACAAAAAATATTCCAGGTAGCTGGTGGAAAAATATCTGAAAGAAGCGTTAAGAGAAAGGCTGTAATCCCAGAAGAAGATATACTTTTAGTTGCACAGCAAGCGAATGTAAGTCTAGAGGAAGCAAAAGCCGCGCTTGAACAAACAAACGGGGATTTAGCGCAAGCAATATTACTTCTAAGCCAAAGATAAGAGGGATATTGAGAGGCGCTATATATTACACTGAGCCAAGCCTACACTGTATAAGCACTCGCTGCAGCTGGGCTCATTCAAATAACAATCGATGTTATTGGTTTCCGCAAAGAAGCACTTAGACGCCGAATATGGACAATCTCCGCACCAAGGTATATTTTTAGGCATTTCCCACCTAACCTCCCTGAAAGATACGTACTTCTCTTTATTCCATACATCTATGATATTCTCGTTCCACGAGTCCCCAAAGATTACGGGGTTCACGATTTTAACGTGCGCATTAACGTAAACTGGGTGCTTATAAGCGAACTCTGAACAAGGCGTAATCAAACCGTCTGACCTGACGAATACCGTTCCCCTGTCAACATAGGGGCACACCCTGCTCTTAGCATCCGGATAAAGATTTGGGAGCTTTAGTTCTAAGCCATGCTCGTAGGCTATTTTCAGGCTTAAACTAAACACCTTTTCAACCTCACTAATCGTGGAGAATCTGTCGATCGACTCAAACAGGAGGGGGAGGTTAATCCAGTAACCGTTGTCCTCGGCCTCTCTCCAAAACTCATCAATCATCTTAGAGACTTTAGGCTCGATTTTAACACCATATATTGTTCCAAGTGTTTCATGGAGCGCCTCAGCTATAGCTTTCTTCCCATAACTTAGAATTGATTTGGTTATGTCCAGTGATTTTCTGCTTATGGTAGTGTATACTGAGTCTAAGAACATAGTCTCGGTGTACGGTACTACATGTGAGACAAGAATGTAGTCAACATCCTCTCTAGCTGCCTCCTCGACAAGTTTAGGAAGATCCATAAAATTGCTTCTCATCAAAACAGCTTCGACACCTAGCTTAAAACTGTTTTTGCTAAGCCTTTTAATTCTCGCTATATTGCGAAAATTATTGAGGAGCGATGCTGGTTCAGCTCCGCTTCTAATATGTTTTAGCTTCGCAGCATCAGATGTATCGATAGAAAACGAAATGTTGTCTACGCCGATCCTCATTATCTTCTCGGCCAATCTCGGGTTTAACATGGACCCATTTGTACTCACGAGGAGCTCGGAGTCTTTCGATAAATTTTCTCTCGCGATCTTAAGCATGCTGACGAAGTTTGGGTTAAGAAACGGTTCGCCCAACCCATAAAGTATAAGTCTCTTTAGATATCGAAAAGCGGATTCAGCGATCTTCCTATATAGGTCTAGGTTTAGGTCTACTGGCCTAGCATCCCAAGATCTCCTCACACACATTTGGCAGCTGAAATTACATTTATTCGTTACCTCAATCTGCAGCGCGTCTGGATAACTCATAACCATGCTCCTCAAACAAATTAACCGCCAGCTAACGGTGGAAATATAGATACCACGTCCTGATCCTTCAGCTTTACGTCTCCTCCTAGATCCTTAATGTTCCTACCGTTAACCGCGAATATAAGGTCGTCTCTAACTTTCTCGCGCTCTCTGTCATAAACATCATTTAGAAAGTCTTCGCCGAGAATTTTGGATGCGCTTTCAATTAAACCCTTTACAGTCCCATCACAGTTAACCGTTAACTCCTTAACCCCATATTTTTTCCTAAAGGTTGCAAAGAACAATACTTTAACCAATACGCATGACATTAAACACCACTTAATAAAAAGTATGAAGAAAGAAAAATAAAAATAGATTGGATTCTGATGGGTTTATGGGACTTGACTTAATCTACCGCTCTACCGTTTATATCTCTATCTCAAGTTCCTTTAATTTCTCTGCAGTTGGCACGCCGTTAACCCAGCCTCTAAGCCTATAATATTCTTCCTTCATCTTCTCTAACTCAACAATATGCCCTTTAGCTGGGCCTTCAGGCATTGGTTCCTCCAGTAACCGCTTAGGTAAAGTGTCGTCCTTACCGTCAAAACCGAGCTTGTTTATTATAACTCTCTCTAGATTATATATTCGCTCCCCAATTCTTAGCACGTCATCTTCTGATAAGCTCCAGCCCGTAACGGCTGAAAGTAGCTCAGCGTAATCCTTAGCCCCCAAAGCAAATGTCGAGAACAAACAGTTAACCGTGGAATTAACAACACATGTGAAGTCTTGGAAGAGTTTAGCCCATTTGGCCTTACCTTCCGGCGTTAAAGGATCGATTTTTTCAGGGATCCCCAAAATTTCCGCTGAGACTGTGTATCCGGTTACATGGCATCCTCCCCTATTCGCTGTAGCATAGGTTAAACCTATGCCTTTCATAGCCCTTGGATCATAGGCTGGCATTTCAAGCCCCTTAACGCTCATTGAGATCTCCGGATGCCCGTAGATTTCACATAGCTTCTTTGAGCCGAGAGCCAAATATTTGCCAAAACCAGCTTTATACGCGGTTCGCCAAACAGCCTCAACTAGAGCTGTTGAGTTCCCAAACTTTAAGTCGAGACCCTGAAGGTCTTCTTTAGGTATATAGCCTCTCTCGTTTAGCTCCATCGCAGCTGCTATAGTTGACCCCATGCTAATTGGATCCATTCCGAACTCATCGCAGTAGTGGTTAGCCTTAACTATAGCATCTAAATCCTTAACCCCTGTTGAGCCGCCTAACGCCCATATTGACTCATATTCCGGGCCTTCCGTCCCAATTATCTGGAACGGACCTGAGGAAACGCTTGTAACCCTTCCACATCCTATCGTGCATCCCCAGCATGCCCTTCTACCAGTCAGATAAGTTTCAGCCAACGTTTCGCCGCTTATCTTATCGGCATACGGGTTTACACCGGTCTGCCAATTCTTGTATGGTAATCCACCAGCAGTATTAATAACGTTGATGAGGATCGATGTACCGTATGTTGGCAGCCCCTCACCTGTCACGCGGTTCTTCCTCATGGTCTCCAGACACCTTCTAGAGACTTCTCTAAACACGTCCCGATTTGCCACAGGAACTTCTTTCTTACCCGAAACAACTATCGCCTTAAGATTCTTCGACCCCATAACCGCGCCTAACCCTGTTCTCCCAGCAGCCCTATGCTCATCATTCATTATGCATGCCATGCGGACAAGGTTCTCACCAGCCGGACCAATACATGCAACACTAATATTTTTGCCGCCAACTCTCCTAGATAGTATTCTGCATGTATCAAAGACATTCTTTCCCCAAAGATCACTAGCGCTCCTCAACTCAGCTGAGCCGTCAACAATTGAGAGGTAAACAGGGTCTTCAGATGCCCCCTCAATAACGACCATGTCATACCCTGAAAATTTAAGGAAGGGACCCCATTCTCCACCTGAGTTAGCGCTCCCAATAGAACCGGTTAAAGGAGATCTTAACGCCATAACGTGATATCTACCTGAACATGGGAAACCTGGTATACCGGTTCCCGGGCCGGTCGCGAAGATTAGAACGTTTTCTGGCCCTAAAGGATTTATATCGGTTGGGGAGAATCCCTTAGACTCGTATTCCTTTAAGTAATTGTAGAGTAGGTAAACCGCGTAGCCCTTTCCACCTAAATATTTTTTAGCAATGTCCTCAGATATAGGTTCAGATCTTAATGTCCCTGTGGTTAAGTCGACTTTTAGAATATTGCCCATGTACCCGCCTGACAATTTGACCCCCAAATATAAATTTCAATTCTGTTTATATTTAAATCTTTGAAAGAATAAAAATTTAGACGATCTATTCAATTTTCTGTATATGGGAGTGTAGAGGCGCTTATTGATCAGCAACATCTGTTTTAATCGATTCAAGGTATCTTTTTATTTTAATGTAAGCCTCGCTGGGTGATTGTACAGTTAAAGATAATTTCTCAAAAGGGCACATGTTGGTTCCCTGCTTATTCATTATTTCCGGAACCAATCTATCATATTCAACCCTTACATTATACTTTATCAGGGTATTAAGACCTCTCTCACTTATTGTGACCGCGTAAACCTCTTCTGCTTGAAAATAGGCTAAAAGTAAAGCGGCGGCTCTCCCGACGATTTTATCGGCGACAGAAGACGAGAAGATGAGGTCCCCTAGGCTATCTATGGCTCGTATCAATCCTAATAGGCCTTGAAGGCTTGATTTAAAGATAACCTTTTCATCCTTAACTATTACAAGCGATAAATCTTTTTCCTTTAACTCTCGTCTAGCTATCTCAAGGCTTTGTGAGCGGATGACGCCTCCACTCCCAACGCAATATTTTCATAGATAAATAGGATTAAGCAAAAATATAAATTGAGTAAAACTATTCGACCAGAGCATTCCGTTGGAGGAAGATAAATTGCCAGGTTTTAGGCGTATTGAAAGGATTAGAGAGGTTTTAGCCCGAAAGAATGTCGACGCGCTACTAGTGTTTGATGAGAAGAATATACGCTACTTTACCGGTTTCCCCTGGGGTTTTAGGCTCTTAATCCCATTAGATGGCGAATGCACTCTTTTCGTTCATGCGGTTAACTATGAGGCTGCTAGGGAGATGGCTGAAAACGTGAAGGTTGATTTGATAAGAGTTGGAGAGAAGGCGGACGAAAAAATCTTTGAAGAGATAAAAAGGCATGGGTTTAAATCTATGGGTTTCGATAGGGCCAGCGCATCCGACTACATTAAGATTAAAAGCAACCTAAAAGACCTCAACATTGAGCATTTAGAAAACGACGTTTGGTCGCTAAGGAAGGTGAAGGATGATGATGAATTGGCGCTGATAAGTAGAGCCGCGGAATTAACGAGGCGGGGAATGATGAAGGCTATCGAGGTTGTTAAGCCTAGGCTGAAGGAGTGGGAGGTTGCCGCAGAAATAGAATATGAGATGCGCAGGCTTGGCTCAAGCGGCGTCGCCTTTGACACGATAGTTTGCAGCGGGCCGGAATCGGCGTTTCCGCATGGCGGCTTAGGCGGACGTGAAATTAAAGAAGGAGATCTCGTCGTGATAGATGTTGGTGCGAAGTATAATGGCTATTGCGCAGATATGACGAGAACATTGGTTGCTGGGAAAGCATCTGAGAAACAAATGAAGCTGTATGAGATCGTCAAAGAGGCGCAAAGATTAGCGATCAGACGGTTGAAGGCCGGCGTGAAAGCTAGAGAGGTTGATGAGACCGCTAGGAGATATATCGGGGAAAAGGGTTACGGCGAATATTTCGTCCATGGTTTAGGGCATGGTTTAGGGCTTGATGTGCATGAACCACCGGCAATTGGACCAGCAAGCGAGGAAATATTGCTCCATGGTAATGTCGTGACAATTGAGCCGGGCATTTACATTCCCAAGTTCGGTGGGATACGCATAGAGGACACGGTTCTTGTGCTTGAAGAAAAGGCCGAGAATATGACGGCCTTAGGCGTGGATGAAGACACTATAGTACTTCACTAATCCTATTGCTGGGCATCCGGCTCCTTTAAGCGTCACGCAAGTATTTTATTTCCTAAGAGTCTTTCTAACAACTGATCCATTTGGGCTTGTTTCCTCAAAAATTATGCACTGAAACTTGTATATTTTCGTCCCTTTCAGTAGCCAGCAGTCAGGGGGGAGCCCGGCTTTCAGGCAGCATTGGCACAGAAACTCTTCTTCATCCCAGTTCCATTCGACTGGTACCTGAGGCAGCAATAAACCCTTATAAAATCCTCTTTCAACAATTAACCCATCTTCACCAACCTTTATCTTTGATGGATATTCTCTGGGAGAATCAACCTTAATTAGCTCTGGCTCCGTTAATACGCTTACCTCAAAGACTACATTATCGAGCTCACGTAGGGTCATTGGTGGAAACCTAGGGTCTCTAGTTGCGGATTCTATAGCTGCCTCTATAACTGCTCTAACAAGCGGATAAACAGGGTATGGGAAACCTATGCATCCTCTAAGGCTTTTCTCCTCGTTAATCACGCTGTTTATTGTGACAAACACGCCTTTTTTCTCAAGAAGACGTGGCGAAACGTTTTCCGGCGGACTAATTATTTTACCATTCTTGAGGTTTTCTCTAACGGCTTTTCTGGCAAGCCTAACTAGAAATTCCCCTTCCTCATCAGTTAAATTAAATTCCATATGACCTCTCCATAGGGCTCCTTACAGGTCTTATTGAGGTTATAAGGAGGTTTCAGAATTTTATGGACTCCTCTTTAACGCCGTTCCTCGTTATTATCAGGAGGTCTATTCCATCACCGCTCATAGCATCTCTGCTTATGGCGGATTTTATCGCCTTTATCGCCAACTCTCTGCCCTCTTCCACAGTCATATTTTCTTTGTACGATTCCTCTAGAACACCTATCGCGATCTCCGCCCCGGAGCCTACAGCCGCGTATTTGTCGGGTATCGTTGAACCCAAAATATCAAGCACGTATACTGAGGGGCCTTCATCATCAACTCCGCCAATGATCGTCTCGGTTATATAGGGGATTAATCTGCTGCTGAAGAGCAGATTCGACATAACTTTCGCTGCAGCTTTAACGCTTATGGGACGTCCAGACTCAAGTTTAAACAGGTTGGCGTAAACGCTGACTTCTCGCACTAGTATCTGCATGTCTGAGACTAAACCAGCGCATGCCGCACCTATATGGTCAGATATCTTAAAGACTTTTTTCCCTACGCGGCTCAGAACAAAATTCCCATATGATACCCTTTTCTCAGATGCTAGCACGACGCCATCTGAGCAAACTATTCCAACGGTTGTTGCTCCTGGAATCGTTATATATTGACCTTGTGCATCCAATTAGAGTCCTCTCCATTAAATGCTCCCGTAAACATTTATCTCTCAAAGACTATAAACGATCCTTGATTATTAAGGATTACTAAAGGCGACTAATAAAGTATTTCCCAGCTTAGCCTAACCCTATAGCCTTCTACTGGTATACCTTCCTCTACAAGTAGCTTTTTCCGCCACTCTACTTCTTCCTCAGTTTCGCCTACTATTCGGCCATCGGATCTAACGACTCTATGGCATGGAACCATTGGCGCAAGCGGGTTTTTATGCAGTGCATTTCCCACAGCCCTGAAAGCTTTTGGTCTACCGATCTTTTCCGCTATGCGCTTATATGTGCTCACTTTCCCTCTTGGAATCTCGGATACAGCCATTAAAACGCTTCTCTCAAACTCGGTCTTTTCACATAATTTCCTTAAAACGTCCTCTCGAAGCATCAAACTATTTCTACTCCTTTAAAACATAAGTATGATTAATGCATTCTTTAATAAAACTTTATTAATGTTTAAGGTTAAACCGAGAATGACGTTAACGGAGGCTAATGGAGAATGGATGGAGAAGCAGGGGTTGAGGGGAAAAAGAGGTTTTACAGAGCTCTATATGTAGGGCGCTTTCAGCCATTTCACCTAGGGCATTCAGAAGCCATAAAATATATTCTCAATAATGCTGCGGAGATAGTTATCGTTGTCGGCAGCGCCCAAGAAAGCCACACGCTTGAAAACCCCTTTACGGCTGGTGAAAGGGTTTATATGATTAGATTGGCCCTTAATGAGATTGGCGTGGATCCAAGCAGATACTATATTATCCCGGTGATAGACCTCGACGTACACAGCCTATGGGTTTCACACGTGTGCTCTTACACCCCGAAGTTTGAAGTGGTTTACTCTAATGAGCCTTTGACTAGACGGCTATTTATCGAAAGCGGCTTCAGAGTCGAATCCATACCATTCTTTAGGAGAGATGTTTGCTCGGCAACTGAAATCAGGCGAAGAATGTTGTCCGGCGCAAGCTGGGAGGAATTGTTACCGAGAAGCGTTGCCGCCTACATTAAGGAAATAAATGGGGTTGAAAGATTGAGAGACCTAGCAAAAACCGATAAAATTATATCCTAGCAACAATAGGATCTCCAAACCTTACATACCTAATCTAGTCCACGCTACTTTTTGATGAGGATATGCGTGAAGATATCTCACGGGATTTTTCCATAGCTGCTTTAACAGCGCTCATAAATGCATGTCTGATTGGGACTTTCTCTAGCTCAAAGAGACCGCTTACTGTGACGCCGCCCGGTGTCGTAACCATATCACGTATTTGGGAAGGAGATCTCCCTCCCTCAAGTATTAGTTTCCCTGCCCCAATCATAGCTTGAGCCGCTATTTTTAGGGATAGTTCCCTTTCTAAGCCGATGTTTAATCCAGCGTACATCATGGCTTCGGCTATTAGCGCCAAGTACGCTGGTGCACATCCGCTTAAAGCCGTTATAGCATCCATATATGACTCATCAATCATGTAAACCTTCCCTAAAACGCTCAGAACCTTAATCGCTATTTCAAGATCCGCTTGGCTAACATCTGGGCTAACTGAGTAGGCTGTGAATGATTCGCGAACCATTATGGCAAGGTTTGGCATAGCCCTAATAAACTTAGATTTTGGAGATATTTTTTTAAGAAAATCTAATGATACCGCTGCAGCCACAGATATAATAATTTTCCCCTCAGATTCTTCGGCGATCTCCTTCAGCGCTGGTTCAACATCTCTCGGCTTAACACATAAAAATATTATGTCCGCAGATTTAGCCGCCATCCCGCTATCCGCAGTAACTTTTAAACCTAAGTTCTCAAGCTCCCTTATTCTCTCAGCCCTCTTCTCCGCAACCGTGACGTCATATCCAGCGGCGACAAGATTTTTAGCTATAGCTTCACCAATAACTCCTCCACCTATAACTGCGATGTTCATGATATCCGCCTCTCCAGCACAGAGAAAAGCTATATTAAAACCGATATAAGAGAATGTTGTCTCACATAAGGCAACTCTCTACTGCTGAAGCCGCGGCAATTCTAACGTCTAGAAGAGTTTTTGGTGAAGTCACCATGTTTTCTTTAGATGAAAATTTTAAGCAAAGGAGAAGCGCTTCCATCAAATAGTCACGATTATTGATATACATGGAACGCCAAAAAAGAAAAATTTAAAAAGGGAAGGCACAAACATGTTTGGATCATATTCAGATATTATTATGCAGAATTTATGCTGTTTATGGAGCAAGCATCTTTTGCGGTGGTGGTAGAGTAATGAAGCTCATAACTATATATTTGCCTGAACCGTATTTAGAGGCTTTAGATGAGCTGGTTAATAAGCGGTATTATCCGCATAGGGCTGAAGCCATTAGGGCGGCTATACGTGATTTAATTGAAGTTGAGTTATGGGGACGGAAGGGTCATGGCAAAACTAGCCGATAAAGCGCTCCAATATATGTGGAGTGAGAACTTGGAGAGGGGTCTCCGGGAGCCCGGTTATTGCCGCATAATGGTTATTGGTGTCGGCGGCGCTGGAAACAATACTGTGAATAGGTTGATGGAGTCCGGTGTAATTGGTGCGGAATGCGTGGCGGTTAACACTGACCTGCAACACCTAAATGCTATTCACGCCCACCAGAAGATACTTATAGGGGAGAAGCTTACAAAAGGTCTCGGTTCAGGTGGAGATCCAAATATCGGTAGAGCCGCTATCGAGGAATCTATTGAACAGGTTGAAAAAATCTTAAATGATGTTGACGTGGTTTTCGTGACTGCGGGGATGGGTGGTGGAACAGGCACCGGAGCCGCGCCCGTAGTCGCCAAGTTGGCTAGGGATAAAGGGGCCATAGTTATAGGAGTTGTCACGATGCCGTTCAAGATCGAGAGGGGTAGAATTAACATCGCCCTTAAGGGATTAACTGAGATGCGTCGAGAATGCGACACCGTGATAGTTATCGATAACAATAAGTTGATGTGGCTCGTTCCGCAGCTCCCAATAAACGAGGCTTTTAGGGTGGGCGATCAGGTTTTAGCAAACATGATTAGAGGCATAACAGAGATAATCTCTATGCCGAGCTTAATAAACTTAGATTTCGCAGACTTTAGAACAATAATGAAGCGTGGCGGGGTAGCCATAGCTGGAATCGGTGAATCTAATGCGCCTAACAGGGCTGAAGAGGCTGTTCAAAAGGCTTTAAGAATGCCCTTACTTGACGTAGACTATAGTGGTGCAAACGGCGCATTAATCCATGTATCGGGCGATGAAAGCCTGACTATTGAGGAGGCAAATACTGTCGGTGAGATCATAACTCAACTGATGAGCGACGACGCTCTAGTGATTTGGGGCGCCAGAGTTGATCCAAGTCTAAAGGGAACTTTGAGGGTTACGCTGGTTATGACTGGCGTTAAGTCACCATACCTGCTTAGCGGCTTCGGATCAAAGGCGATGGATCTGCCTGACCTAGACCCACAAGACCAGAAGAAGGTTGGGAGAAAAGAGAGAAGCGGCTTAAACATCGGTCTAGAGATGGAGAAAATACCTGTCTTAGAAAGCTAAAAGATTCTTTTTAAAGTGTGTCTCAACCTTAGGCTTATCGGTGTACCCTTACCCAGCGGCTCAGTCAACCCTTTCTTTATAGATTCGATGACGCTATCTATGTCTCTATCGCAGTCATTTATGATCGTGTAAGCTAGGCCTATAGCCTCCGGGATATGTGAGTCGCTCCCAGCTGTCTGCGGCAAATTATAGCGCATAGCGAATTCTCTACATCTATTGGTCGACAGCCGAAAAGGGAGAACCGATGAATTGATGACTTCAATCGCATCCAGACCATAGGAAATTATTTTCTCGTTCAAGCCTACACCTTTTTTAAGGGGGGCTCGCGGATGCGCCGCTATAGCTATGCCGCCAGCATCATGAATCTTTTCAACGGTTTCCTCGACGCTTAGGCCGGGTGAAATCGGTGTTGCCAAATTTATGCCCAGTATATGCCCCTGCTTAGTTGTGACCTCTATGCCTGGAATCACCATCAATCTATCGGGCTTACTGCGTTTGCTGATCGCCTCAAAGGCCTTCGCTATTTTCACTGCGCCTGCTACAGTGTCATGGTCAGTTACTGCAACCCCATCCAGCTTTTTCGCTCTAATTTGAACTATTAGGTCTTCTAGGGTTATTGAGCTATCTCCTGAGTAGCATGTGTGAACATGTAGATCGAATTTAAGCGGCATTTATCCAGCCACTATCTCACTTTGCTCCCTAGACTAATAGGTTTCTCCGGCTCTATTAAAACCACGCTGCTTTCATCCTGCGCGGCTAAAATCATCACCTCGGATTCAACGCCAAAGATCTTTTTAGGCTCAAGGTTCACCACGACGACAACGTGTTTTCCCTCAAGGTCTTCCCGCCTATAGTATTTTGCTATGCCGGCAACGGCTGTTTTAGGGGTTCCGCCACCTATATCTATTATCAACTTCAATAGATTCTGCGATTTAGGTATATTTTCGACTTTAACTATTTTTCCAATCCTCATGTCTATTCGCGAAAATTCCTCAATCGATATTTTCTCTCCACCGGATCTAATTTTTTCAAGCATGTTTTGCAACTCCTCCTCAGTTGCTTCAATTTTACTGAACAGCGGCTCAGCCTCACCGATCTTATGGCCGGCTGGCAGCGGCTCATATGCATTATCCCAAGACACTTTATCTTGTAAATTGAGAAGCGCACGCATTTTTTGAGCGGCTATGGGTATAAATGGCTCAAGTATTATCGAGAGGGCTTTAACTATTTGCGCTGAGACGTAGAGGGTGTTTGCCGCGACCCTAGGATTGGTTTTAATTGTCTCCCAAGGCTTCTCCTCATTTAGATACCTGTTCCCTATACGGCTTAAGTCGATTGCCTCACGTAATGCTAGCTGCAGCTGAAAGTTGCTTAACGCGTTGTCAACAGACTTAATTTTTTCACTTATAGCGCTCAATACCCTTTTATCCGACTCATCTAGATCCGTTGGCTCCGGCACCCTGCCGTCAAAATAATTGCTTATGAATTTCAGGGTTCTATGAATGAAGTTGCCTAACGTGTCATTTAAATCCGAATTCACTTTTTCAGCAAATATGCTCCACGTGAAATCCGAGTCTTTTGTCTCAGGGCGTATCGATATGAGAGTGTACCTCCAATAATCTACTGGAAACATTTCTAGGGCTTCGTCTATCCACACCCCTATTCTTCTGCTCTTCGAGGACTTCTGTCCGCCGAATATAAGCCACTCATTAGTGCACACGTTCCATGGAAGATTATAGTCCTCGTGCGTCGCCATTAATAGTGCTGGAAAAATCAGCGTGTGAAATGGAATATTATCCTTTCCTATGAAATATAATGTTTTTGTATTTTTGTCAAACCAATACTCTTTCCACTTCTCACTATCACCCAACCTCTTAAAATACTCTATAGTCGCCGAGACATAGCCCAGAACCGCATCAAACCAAACATATATTGTTTTATCCTCAGCGCCTTCGAAGGGGGCCGGAATCCCCCATTTATTGTCTCTAGTTATCGGTCTAGGTTTCAAGCCCTCTTTCAAAAGATTTATGCTGAAGTTTCTCGCGTTATCCGGTAGCTGGCGATTACCCTCTATATATGCAAGAAGCTTCTCCGTAAATTTTGGCATGTCAAAATACCAGTGTTTAACCATTTTAACCTCCGGTTTTGCGCCACATACGGCGCACCGAGGCTCCAAAAGCCTTGTCGGCTCCAAGAGGCGCCCACATTGTTCACATTGGTCTCCTCTCGCCCGCTCATAGCCGCAGTACGGACATTTTCCTTCAACAAACCTGTCTGGTAAGAAGCGGCCGCATCTCGAGCAATAGGGGAGCTCGTCCTCCTTAGTGAAAATATAACCGTTTCGCTCTATCTTAAGCATTACCTCTTTAACGAACTCTTTGTGGACTGGGCTTTCGGTTCTCGTGTAATTATCAAACGATATAGCCCATCTCTTAAATAGCTCTGAGACTATCCTATGGTTTCTATCCGTTAACTCCTTTGGAGAAACGTTCTGTTTTATGGCTTCGATCTCTATTGGTGTACCGTGCTCATCAGACCCGCTGACAAATAAAACCTCTTCGCCTTTAAGCCTATAGTAGCGGGCGATAACATCCGCTGATAGAATCGGCAGTAAATTCCCTAAATGCGGTACATGATTAATGTACGGCCAAGCCGCTGTAACTAAAACCTTTCCGAGTTTAACGCACCTCCTTAACAGTCAAAAAATATTCGTAGAATCTCATACTTAAATAAAGCGGCTAAAAACCAAAACATGATTAATTCTTGCCCGCGCTCACCTTTTTTACAGCCGTCCTCGTACCTATATAAGCCAATTGCGCCATACCTATAAATAAGCCGGTTTCCACAACCCCTGGAATCATCTTCAATCTCCTTTCAAGACTTACGGGATCGTCGATTGTTCCGAAATCCACGTCTAATATGAAGTTTCCATTATCGGTTATGAACGGAGTATTCTTTTTGCTCTCACGCAAGAATGGTTTTCCACCAATCTCCTTTATCTTCGCCGCCACGAGTGGTTCGGCGAACGGCAATACTTCGATCGGTAGGAGCTGCCCTTTACCGAGCTTATCTGTTAGCTTTCTCTCATCGGCGACAATTATTAGGCGTCGAGAGGCTGCCGCAATTACCTTTTCTCTTGTTAATGCTCCCCCCATGCCTTTTATCAAATTTAAGTTTTGATCAATTTGGTCAGCGCCGTCTATAGTTAAATCTATCACTGAATGCTCATAAAGGGTTGTCGTCGGTATACCGAATCTGGCGGCTAAGAGAAACGACTGGTAAGAGGATGGTACACCGAGAACCCGCAGCCCTTCCTCCTTAATTCTCCGCCCAATCTCCTCGACAGCGTAAGCAACCGTGGAGCCTGAGCCAAGCCCTATGATGAAGCCATCCCTAATATTTTTAACGGCTTCTACCGCGGCTCTACGCTTCGCCTCCTCAACCCAATCGCAGCCCATATGTTATTCCTCAACCTCCATCTGACTTAACTTGTTGAGAACCTTCTCGATCTCAGCCATTATCTGCTCGATTCTTTTGTCAGCCTCGCTCTTCTCGCCAGCTCCAGATTGTTCAATAGTGCTGGCCTCTTCAACGGGTTTGATTTCTTCAGGCATAACTTTAGGCTTAGCGGGTTCCCGCCTCCTTTTAGGCGCAGCCTGTTTCTCAACCTGCACCTGCGAAGTTAAGGTCACTGCTTCTTCAGGTTTTTCTCCCTCTTTTGTTTCCCCAACTGGTTTAAAGGCATGTTCTATTGGAGGTAAACCGACTATCGCCCTAAGCTCCTCGATTCTTCTGTTAAGCAGCTCAAATCTTTCAGAAAACATTTTCACGAATTCTTCCTGCATCTTCTCTAATTCGCTTAATGCTATTATCGACTCTCCGCGGGCAATTTCCTGCTTCACTCTCTCAAGATCCTCCCTATACTTTGAAGCTAAGCTGTCTCGCTCCTCAGCCGTTATTTTTCCTTCAGCGTGCGCCTCATAAAGTCTTCTGAGAGCATAGCTCAGTATTTCTCTCTCAACGTCAAGAACCCTCAACTTATCTCTAGCCTCGCTAACAACCCTATCTGGGAGAGCTCTGCTAACGGTTAATGGCATCAATTTCCCAGCTGAACTATTCTTTAGTCCAGCTTCCTTCTCCACGACAGATTTTCTTCTTTCCCGCTCCATTAGGAGCAGCGTTATGGACGCCACTGTGGTAATGCTGAAGATTATAGCTAAGTAGAACCACATCTCCTCGAGCAATCCTTCTTAGCCCCTTGAGCCGCCTACAATAATAATGCTCATTTCTCAGATAATATAATTTTTGCTCCCTTTAAGTGAACCAAACAATTCGACAGGAAACTTTAACGGTAGGCTGCTTCACATTAAACCTTTTCTACCATCTACGCCCAATTTTATGTCCATGCTTACCAACTAACGGCACGAAGGCTACTCCTCCAAGATCCTCTTCTATTATCCTATTATCCACCGTTTTTCTTACCCGTATAAGTGTTTGGTAAAAACCTACGTCGCCTACAGGGATAACCATCACCCCACCTGGTTTAAGCTGCTCTTTAAGCGGTTTTGGAACATATGGTGCAGCCGCCGTCACAAGTATCCTGTCGAAGGGGGCTTTCTCAGGATAGCCCTCAGACCCATCACAACATATGACCGTGACTCTATCGCTATAACCAGCACGCTCAATATTCCTTCTAGCGAACTCGGCTAACGCTGGAATTATCTCCACAGTGTAGACATGGCCCCACTTATCCCTTAAAGCATCGTTCGGAGCAACGATCTCCGCGATCGTCGAAGCGTGCCAACCGGAACCGGCGCCAACCTCAAGAACCTTATGTCCGACTTCGAGCTCTAGGGCTTCATTCATTATGGCTACCATGTCTCGCCGGGCCATCTTCTTGAGTATGGCCCTGTGGCGCGGAAACAGTCTGTCCCTCGCCTATCGGCAAAGGGGTGTCGATCGCAGCGTATGGTTTCTGGTCAGCGGGCAGGAAAAGGCTTCTGGGAACAAGCCTCATAGCTCTGATAACCCTAGGAGACCTGAGTATACCCTGCTTAATCAAACTATTTATAAGATTCTCCCAATCACCCTCAGACAAGACAGGAGCCACCCCCACATCACTTAACCACAAAGCTCTAATAAACGCACATGCTTATTAAAATATTAGTCCCAAGCGGAAACTTAAATAGATCCAAAAATTTAAAATCTAAATTGAGATAAAAAGCAATGCGGCCGTCGTCTAGTCTGGTCTAGGACATCGGCCCCCCGCGCCGACAACCCGGGTTCAAATCCCGGCGGCCGCACCAATACCCCTAGTTCTGGTGCGGTTACCATAAGCCCAACTTTTAAGTTTTCAGGTACAGAGTTTAATGTGATAGCGGATATACATGATTATGCTGGTAGACTTCGGAGTGCTAGGGAGAGGCTGAGTAGGCTGGAGAACAGCAGCCTACTATTATCATTTATAGATCATTTAAGCGCGCTCGGATTATCGGCGGGTAGGGTTGCCAAGTATGCTAACCTGCTATGCATGCTGATGAAGAACTGCTCATTCGACCCGGCTAAAGCTGATAGGCGCATTGTCGAGCGCGTAATAGCTTGGATAAACAGTCAGCCCTATAAATCATCGACTAAAGAGGATTTGAAGCTAGTTGTTAGGAAGCTAATTCAGTATGCTAAGTATGGTAGCTGCGGGCGAGGAGCGCCAGTGCCACCTGAGGTCTCATGGTTCAATATAAAGAGAAGTGAGAAGGACAATAGAGTTAAGCCTGAGATGCTGCTGTCGCTTGATGATGTTAAGGCCATGATCAACGCTGCCGAGAATGAGCGTGATAAAGCGCTAATATCAGTCTTATTCGAAGCGGCGCTTAGGCCGGGTGAGCTACTGACAATGAAGGTTAGGAGCGTTGAATTTAAGGATAACTACTGCCTGATCTCCGTATGCGGTAAGACTGGCGTTAAGAGGATTCCGCTGGTTGCGAGCCATAGGCTCCTACTGGATTGGCTGATGAAGCATCCCAGGAGGCATGATCCAGACGCACCACTATGGATATCGCTGAGCAACAACTCCAAAAGCAAGGCGATGAGCTACTACTATTTCAGGAAGCTAGTGAAGGAGCTGGCTGAGAGGGCTGGGTTGAGGAGGGATGTTTGGCCATACCTTTTTAGGCACTCATGCCTAACAGCCCTAGCAAAGATCCTGACGGAAAGTAAGCTTGAGCTCTATGCAGGCTGGGTTCACGGTTCTAAGATGGCTAGACGCTACGTGCACTTCTCAGCAAGAGACTTAGAAGAGACTGTTCTAGAGATCCATGGACTTAAAGAAGCTAAGCGGGCTGATGGAATACTAAAACCAGCGCGATGCCCAAGATGTGGAAGCATGAACCCGCCGAACAATACCAGATGTGAGTACTGTGGGTATATACTAGACAGAAGCCTAGCGATTAAGGCTGAGGAGGAAGAGCGGAAAAGGGAGGAGAAGATAGTTAGGATGCTTGAGGAGGCGTTTAAGCGCCTCGAGGATCTTGAGAAGGTTGTTTATGCTGTGATCGCAAAAGCTCAATACACTCAGCAAGAATAGCCTTTAAGGCTGAGATCTCCCTTAAAATGGCCTCAAGCTCCTCCTCACTAACAACCACATATCTACCACCAGCCACATAGACCACCAAAAACATGGAGAATCCTAAACTTAAAAGCAGGCTATATGAAAGCTAGCGTGCAGATACCCTGAAGCGCCTAAACACGCAAATGCATATTACTTAAGCCCCGAAAAATCAACGGCCACTAAAAACCTCGAAAAATCAACACATAAAGCAAAGAGACGTTAATGTGCACTAAGAATCACCAGAACCGGCGAAGGTTCTGGTGACTTTTAATGCACAAATCGTATTGTTGACTAAGAGCGGCAAATAAGAATGTTTATTCAAGGTTATAGTTTTTGTTGATTTTTCGCGGCACTTGACGCTATATTA